>CAZBDB010000086.1:1448-5514 GCA_964490655.1 uncultured Candidatus Bathyarchaeia archaeon
TCTTCGCTACGTCCTGAATATACGCACACAACAACTGGCTTTTCTCTGATCGAGGGGTTCCTCTTCTCCTCACACTGGGCGAAGAAGTAATCCAAGTCAACCAACATGACAACTCTCGACTGCAAGAATCTTCACCCTGCAATTCAGAGGTATTTACAGCGGCCTAGGAACTCACCAACTCATGAGCAGTCGCTCTTTCACTTGAGTAGCAGGCAAGAGAGAGCTGCCAGATACAGACTCCCTTGTCAACAATCTCTGCGCTTTCCAAGTTTGTTCGGGATTATCTCAAGCTGGCTAGGAAGTCACATCAAAGAGAGAGCTTCACTGGCGTTCTCTGGAATGTTTCACGCAAAGCGTCAGAATTAGATCTTTTCGATCACTATCATGGTCAAGGTTGATCTAATGTTTTGCAGTCTTCGAATCTTCCACGTTACCATATCCTTGAGCTTGTCCATACTGTCAGCTTCAACCTTGGCGACTATGTCGTAGACCCCGTACACGCTGTAGGCCTCTTTTACGCCCTCGACATCCCTCAAAGCTTTTAGAACATCTTCCATGAACTCTGTCTCGGTATTTATCAAGACAAAGGCAACAGGCAATGAATACCACCCCCCAAACATGTAATCCCGTACTACGCCTAAGAGGCTTCATCTAGCCTTTTAATCTTCTGGTCCAAGACCGTGCACGCTGCAGTATTGACTCTCCATTGTACAGTTTTGCCGACGATTTATTAATCCTGCGCGCTGCATTCTACTCAAGTAGCCGAAAAAACCGGCGCTGTAGACGGGAAGCAGGACCAATATGAGGTACGAGGTTGAAGTAAAATTCCGTAGAGATTTCGTGAAAGTCCAAGGAAATAGAATTCTCGTGGGCCTGACATCTAGGCCAGAAAGAGGCAAAGCGAACCTTGAATTGATTAGGAAACTTGCTAGGCACTTCAAAGTCTCGTCATCACACGTCAGAATAATATCGGGCCCAAAATCGAGAAGAAAAACCGTTGAAGTAACTATCTAAACCTAGTTGTCGGACTTAGTCACAATCGATAACAATTACACATCAATTGAAGGTGTTCATCTACATTGAAGTTCACGAGAGGCAACGGCTCGCTAACAAAAGTAATCGATTCCGTCCCTGTCAAACTGGATGCGGAAGAGTTTCTGAAAACCAAAGAAGTTGATAGGCTGAGAGGAAGACTGAAAAACATGGAGATCGCCCCGCTGATAGAGAAATGTTCACGGTTGATAGCGCCTAAGGCCGTATACAGACCTGTGGAGGTAGTGAATATTGCGAATGATGAGATTCGCTTAAAGAGTGGACACACATTAAAGAGCATAGTTCTTGCGGATACGCTTGAATGTGACCAAACAATCGTCCCGCTCGTAGTCACAATAGGGCCTAGGCTTGAGAAGGAAGCCTCGAAAGAGGGAAGAAGTAGCGTGCTTCAAGGATGGATTCTGGAGAGGATGGGGGACTACGCACTAGGAAAAGCTGTTGCTCATGTCAGATCCCTCGCGGAGAAGAGTTTGGGAAAAGCCGTGTCTAGTTTTAGTCCGGGATCTGGAACGGGCAGACTTTTCAGCATTGAGCAGCAGGATATACTCTTTGAGATCTTAGATCCGCAGAAGAAAATAGGGGTCCATCTTACAGAGAGCTACCTGATGGTGCCTAGGAAATCATCCTCAGGAGTCTTCGCTGCTACGCGCCAAGAATACGTTGCTTGTCAGTATTGTCCAAGGAAATGCGAGTTCAGAGGGAAGCCTTTCAGCGGCGAATATGTCTCCATCAGATGCGAGCATGAGAATTAGGTGATTCTATAGTTCAGAGACGGCTTTCACGAACTCCGTCACCAATGTGACTGTGTTTCTCAAATCATCGATATGTGCGACTGAGGCAGGTCCATGTATGTATCTGCAAGGAACCGCTACAGTCCCGCTTGGTACACCTGCCTTTGTAAGATGGATAGCACCAGCATCTGTTCCTCCAGATGGCACCTTCTTGAACTGGAAAGGTATCGACTTCTCTTTCCCTACTTTGATGAGGGTCTTAAGAACGATAGGGTGCGTGATCGTGGTCCTGTCGACGATTGTGACAACCGGCCCTTCCTTAAGCTTGGATGATACCCTATCAGCTCTGGATCCCGGAACATCCGCAGCGAAGGTCCCTTCTAGAGCGAGACCGAAGTCCGGGTCTATCTGCCAAGCTGCTGTACGTGCGCCTCTAAGCCCCACCTCTTCTTGAATCGATCCGACTGCTACTAGGTTGCAAGGAGTATCTTTCAGGGCCTTGAAGACCTCCACAAGCACCGTGCATCCAGCCCTGTCGTCGAACGCCTTGCCCCTAATGTATCCGCCTCCCAGTTCCGTAAACTCGACGTCGAAGACCCCTAAAGTACCTACATTAACTCCCTTTCCCCCTGCTTCTTCAAGGCTGCTGGCTCCTATATCGATGAAAAGATCCTCTATAGGTACGACCTTTTTCCTCTCTTCTTCAGTCATGATGTGGGGCGGCTTTGTCCCTATTATTCCTCTTAGATAGTCCTCTTTTCCTCGTAGGAGTATCCTTTGGCCTGGCATGATGTTACTGGTTATGCCTCCAAGCGTCTGAAAACGGAGGAAACCATTTTCATCTACAAAGGTAACCAGAAAAGCGACCTCATCCATATGGGCTGCTAACATAACCCTAGGATTGCTGTCGCTTCCATGATGGTAGAAGAGAATGTTCCCGAGCCTGTCCACTCTCACCTCGTCTGAGTAATCTTCCAGTTCCTCTCTGAGGACCTCCCGAACTCCCTCCTCGCTACCCGGCGGACCGAAAGCATTGGATAGTGACGCTAGAAGCCTAATTTCACTAGA
Source organism: uncultured Candidatus Bathyarchaeia archaeon (assembly GCA_964490655.1). Classification (GTDB taxonomy): domain Archaea; phylum Thermoproteota; class Bathyarchaeia; order Bathyarchaeales; family WAQA01; genus CAZBDB01. The sequence goes on from CAZBDB010000086.1 coordinate 4,301, forward strand.
CAAACTACTTCACCGATCCTGTCTTTGGACCATCATTGAAGTTAAGGTTTTCTTCTGTCTTTTCCGAGAGACGAAGCGAGCTAATGACTTGAGGAGTGAAGGGAATGCTATAGAAAAGATTTGCTGATAGGGTCTGGAAGCGAATCTAGGTAGTCTATCGATAGGAGATCACGGGTGCAGGTCAACAAGCGATAAATACCGATTGCCTCCTACAGTAGTTGCATGAAAATAGTCAGTGTCGACGCCATCGTCTGCAGAGCGTCTGTAGAGAATCCGATGTGGAGCCTTCAACCGTGGAGGGGAGGACAATACAGGTTAGCAGATTTCGTAGAATGCACTTTTGTCAAAGTTGCTTCAAGTGATGGGCTCGTTGGCCATGGGCAAACGCCAGGCGTAAGGTTCCGTGGATCAAGAGTGACCTCGATTGGAGCGCACTGCAAAAAGCTGATAGAGCATGTCATGGCTCCTGAGATTGTTGGTGAAGACCCCATCGATAACTCTGTACTATGGAGGAGACTTCATCGAACACTTGGAAATGAGGCTTATGGCAGGTCATCGTTGAGCGCGGTGGATGTCGCACTTTGGGACCTCAAGGGCAAGACTCTGGACCTTCCCATATATCGACTTCTAGGCGGCAGGTACAGAAAAGAGATTGAACTCTACGCCTCGAAGGTGCCCGGGATTATGAACTTAGATAGTGACAAAGAGGAGGAAGTCTTAGCTGATCGCTTGTCCAGACTATCCAGGGAGGGATACTCAGCGTTCAAGCTTGGGGGAGGTCTAGGGTTAGAAACAGATACGCGAAGCGTAGAGATAGCGCGCGATACTGTGGGAGAAAAAGGCAAGATTATGCTAGATGCCGGATGCGCATACAATCTGGACGAAGCACTTATGCTTGGAAAACGGCTTCAAGATCTAGATGTTGAATGGTTCGAGGCTCCCCTTCCCGCAAGCGAGATAGACGGCTACGTGAAGCTAGCCGAGAGATTAGAGGTGAAGATAGCGACGGATGTACATCCAGAACTCGCTCAGGTGATCAACCTGCTCTCAAGGGGAGGCATAGATGTGGTTCTAACCGACGTGACCACGGGTGGCGGGATCACAGCCTCAAGAAACACCGTTGAGCTCACAGATCTCTACAACGTTGAATGCTCAACACATCAAGGATGGCATACAACCGCCATAGGGTACGCTGCTTCAGCGCATCTGAGTGC
>CAZBDB010000087.1:0-5441 GCA_964490655.1 uncultured Candidatus Bathyarchaeia archaeon
ATTGCGTCTCTAACTTCATTTAACGCTTTTTCGATTCCTTTCGGATCATTCAGCAGTTCATCTAGCATCTCCTGTACCCAACTCAAGGCCTCGAATACGGCTGCTGTGCCTTCCCTCATCATGGATCGCCTTGAAAGTAGTTGGCATCTCTTAGATTTATGTAGCCACGTACCTTTGGGGGGAGGGGGTCTAGAGAACTCTAGAGGGTTTATAAACTGAATTCATAATGAAAGATATTTAAGTTTAGTTATATTTAGTTATACTTCGATAACCATGTTCGGGGAAAAGAAAGCTGTTGACATTGTCTCTGTAGATCTTGAGAAAGTCGAGAGCGTCTCAATCTTCGAGTAGGTTTCTCAGATGTTCGATTGGCTTAAACGCAAAGTTGCGACTGAATCGGATGGAACGGGTCTGGGCATCCGTGGTGCAGGCGAGTCGAGTCAAGCGACTTTTGGTGAACATATCAGCGTATCAGATCTCTTGTTCGCAGTGAAACGTGAACCCGTAGCACATCGCGTTGTCTTCACGGTGGCCCATGATATTTTCGATAATTGGTTCGAGGTTGATGAGGTCGGGGAGAAGCCTGATCCTAACTTCGACAGCGAGGTCCAGAAGGCTCTTTCAGCTCTTAATGCGAAATCTGTCTTCACCCAGATGGCTATCTTCGAAAGGCTCTATGGCTGGGCGATCATCGTAATCGGATATGTAGATCATGGGGAGACTTTAGCCGACCCTGTTCAGAATCCTTCCGAGATAAGAGAGTTAGCGGCTTATGCACCAACACAGTTCTCTGTCCAGTCGAGCGACGAGGACAACGATCCCAACAGTCCAAGATTCGGATTGCCAGTGTATTATACTCTAAGCCGTGGCTGTGGCTCTGAAAGAGTCAAGGTTCACTATAGTCGTGTGATCCATTTTGCAACCCGACTTCTGGGTCATCCATATAAGGGTCTCAGCGTCCTAGAGCCCATCTACGACGACCTAACGGTTCTGCGGAATATTCGCTGGGGTATGGGGCAGACCCTCTTCCGTTACGGCAGCGGCTTCCCAGACATCGAGATCCAAGGAGCGAGCAAAAAGCAGCTAGACGAGTTTGAGGCAAGCAAACAATTTGAGAGTCTCAACGCTCGCACCTATTTCCTGCACAACGAGAAGCAGAAGGTTGAGTTCAAAGGCTTAGCAGGTCGAACCCTCAACCCGGAGCCCTACTATGTGCCGATTATGGAGAATCTTAGCGCAGGCAGCGGCATCCCCATGGCTATTCTACGAGGTGCACAAGCAGGTGCTCTCACTGGATCTGGTGTGAACGAACGTGAATACTTCAAGATCATAAGCGATGCTCAATCACGGTATGAGCCAGGACTTAGGCAGCTAATTGATCTGCTCATGGAAGCCGCCCAGATTCCGCAGGTTGAAGAGTACAGGATAAACTGGTTAGGCGGCTTCGAAGTCAATCCGATCGATAAGTCCGCGATCGAAGTGAATAGCGCCCGGGCGGATAGTCTCCGCGAAGACTTCTTGACTGTTAATGAGCTGCGTGCTCGTCAAGATCCTCCATTGGATCCTGTTCCCGGTCCCGATGGGGAGACTATCCCAGGGCTTCTAAGGCTTCAACAATCTTCATTGTCACGAGTATTGAAAGAGGTTGAATCATGAAGAAGATAGGAATCTTCTGTGCCGAAATAGATGCGACGAAGGTGATCGAGGATTCAGATGGTTTCCTAGTGATGCCAGCGATCATAGCAAGAGAGGGAGTCTATCGATATCCCGAAGGCAAAGCGTACAAACCTGCGCATGAACTGAGAGATGCCGTATGGACAGCTGATGGCGCATGGATCGTTGCACACAAACATCCAGACACGATGCTCGTCATGAATAGAGACGACATTAAGGGTCAGGTTGAAAACCCCGAGTTCTCGGAACATATCAATGGTATCCGAGCTGATCTACGATTCTTCAAGAAAATGAACAGCCCACAGTTTCTCGCAGACATCAAGACAGGTAAACGGAAAGACGTTAGCATAGGCTTCATCTACGACTATGACCCAACGCCTGGAGATTTCAACGGTGAAAGATACAACTTTGTTCAGCGGAAGTTTCTAATCGATCATGTTGCAGCAGGTGTGCCTCTAGGTCGATGTACTTCACCCTTCTGTGGAATCGCTGTGGATGCCGTGGCCCAGAATGCCGAGTTAGATCGAGCGTGCAAGATCGCCCTTGACACTCTTATGCAGAAGATAGCAGTAGACCCCGAAGAGATTGAAGACCACATTCACATTCCCGTCAGAGACGCGGATATTTTTGTCCAAGATAGCTTTCGCACGACCGAAATCAGCGAGGAGCAAGGAATCAGAGCTGTGATCGGCAAACTGAAGTCTGATCCGGAAGGGTCGATGCACACTCAGAAGTATCTCTTCGACAAGGGCAAAGGCTGGACCATGGAGAAGGCCCAGGATTGGGTTAGAGAACACAGAGAAGTAGCGGATCAAGAAGACGAGGGCGAACTCGAGCGGAAGCGTGAAGGAGCGAGGAAACGCTGCGGAAAATACCGCGTTAAGAAACGTATGGAAGCGAGGTGCATCGAAGTTGAAGCAGACGCTCAACACGTGATCGAGCGTTTCGAAAGGACGGCTAGACTGTATGAATCATGGTCACGATCAGTTGACAGAATAGCGTCGAGATGATGATGCTGGACTCACGATGGGTCCCTAAACTAGCAAACCTGAGAGAGAAAAAAAATGTTGGATGACAAGAATGCTGGTGGGTCGGACAAATCTGACTCATCCACAGACAACGTGGCAACAAAGATAGCGATAGACGAGATTCTCGCTGAGAACGCAGCGTTGAAAGAACGGATCAGTGATCTAACGAATCTCAACAAGACTCTGAAGGTGAAGCTCGACGAAGCCGAAGAGCTGATCTCCGATCAACTAAGAGCACAGATGGGTAACGAGTTAAGGAAGATCAGCAGCTATGACGTCGAAGACATCGATGCGATGAGCCTTGAAGAGATACAAGAGAGATTGAATACACTGCGACATGCTAAGGCAGTATCCTACAAGAGCATTCGCTTCGCTCCTGCTGAAAGCCGCGCAGGCAACAAACTTTGGACCGTGGGCGACCTAACTCTGAATGCACCGTGGCGTAGGATGAGGGAGGGTCGGTAGAAATGCCTCAATATCTTGTGAAACCTGCGAACCAAGTGGTAGTCGCTGGTAATCCTCTGAGGCTTGAATTTGAGGTCGGAGCCAACGCAACTGCAGCTGAAATGCTGCCGGGACGTTTGGTGATCCACGACACGAACGATGGCGATGTGAAAGAAGCAGGTGCTAAGGCACGTAACATCATTGGCTTCATGGACGTTGCAGCAGGCAAGAAAGAATCCGATAACTACGCTGTAGGCGACCAAGCCATGGTAGTAGTTGGTGAGTGCGTTGCGAAGCTCACTTTGTTGGCTAACGAGAGCGTTGCACCAGGAGATCTTCTAGTCGCGGCGGCTAACGGTAAGGTTGCTAAACAGGCTGTCGGAGCGATGGGTAGCCAGGGCATGGTCGTAGGCCAGGCTTTAGAGACAAGCAACGTTGCTCAAGATGCAGAGATTCTGGTGCATTTCTGGAAGGGTGCTGAGCCTGAAGCTGCAGCTTAGGAGTGATCAGGAATGAGGACTTTGAAGAGAGTTGGCTTGGAAACTGGACAGTTGACTGATGAAGAACTGCGTTACATCGATGAGAGGGTCGTTGAGGCTGTTAGACCTGCTCTTGTCGGTCGTCAGATCTTTCCAGCCTTTAGGCTTCCTCACGCCGGATTCAAGACGTGGAGAGGGTACAAGGCTACTGATATGAGTCAAGCAACGATCGACATGGAAGGCCAAACTGAAGATTTTGACCGTGTTGAATTAGATCCCTTTGACGTGGACGTTCCAGTGATCAGTAAAGGATTCATTCTTTACTGGCGAGACGTTATTGCGTCTCGTAGAGGCGGACTTCCTCTTGAAACCACGCATGTGGAGAATGCTGCAAGGCAAATTGCTGAAGAAGAGGATAAGCTGCTGCTTACTGGAGAGTACACGGGTTGGAGAGCTCTCGGAATCGAAGGCCTAGCGACAGCAACTAACAGAAACACGAAGGCGAGTGCAGGTGCATGGCCGGCAAATGCGATGACGGATATCAACGCTGCGATTGGAGAATTAGAGACGGACGGGCATTATGGTGCATATGCTCTGATCGTTCGAGCCGCATGGCATCGTAAGCTCTGGGGTCTCATAACCAATACGGGGATCATGTATGTCGAAAAAATCAGAGAGATAGTCGGCAGCATCTATGTAAGCGATAGTCTCTATGCAAGTGACGGTGGTACTGACAGCGCGCTTGTGGTTGAGCCTGGAGAGCAGAACTTCGAGATGGGCATAGGCCAGGACATAACGACATTCACTCAGCAGGATGAGCATATGAACACTATCGGCAAAGTCTATGAGGTTGTGGCCCCGCGTATCAAGCGACCCACCAGCATCTGCGAGATAACGGGGCTGACTTAAGCCGGGCCGAGTCAGCTCCATCCCCCTCAATTCCCACCCGTTTTTTCAGGGAATCTTTCCACTCATAGGTCGCGATCACAATGACGTACTGCACTAAAGAAGAGATCCGAAATCTGACGGGATTGACGGATGTGGAAGCAAGCGATGATCAACTAGACCAAATCATCACGGATGCAGTCAATCTTGTGGACGCTTACACGGGTCAATCATGGTCTCCCTCCTACAACAACTATTCTAAGATCCAGACCATCACACGTTTCATCGCGATCTCTCTTATCTACGAGAGTCTACCTCAGACGCCCGAGGTTAACGAGAAGGCTCAGCGTTACCACGAGAAAGCCATGCGTATGTTAGATGCGTTACGCGGATTCGACACAGGGTTGAGGGTGCTCTAAAGTGTCCCTACTAGCGGCTGAAACAACGCTTCTCGGTTTCAGACAAACGAGATGGCATGATTCACCCAACTCAGCCGTCGCTAATGGACGAGCTAGAACCGTCGTCCACACTTACAGCGAGATTGAGAACGTGATCTTCCGCTATGAATGGCCGATCGACGGAAGCAAGATCAAGATCGCCGGAGGCTATCTGAATGGCCTTCAATGGCAAGTCAATCCGGCAACACCACCCGTCAAGAATGGGCAGAACTGGAAGACTCTCTACAAAGGCTATCTTGAGAACAGTGCAATACACTTTCACCGCTTTGTAAAGTCAGCGGCAGAAAACACCTTCTTCCCTGATGGACTAGAAGTCGAAGCGTATGAGTATTGTCCGAATCATGTTGTAGATCTAAGGCCTACTTGGACATCTCTCTTCGGCACTTGGATTGTTGAAGATGGCGTTTATCATCAGACTGATACGACCCAGCATGCTCACACTCGGGCTGGAGAGGATACTTGGGACAATTACT
>CAZBDB010000088.1:0-5422 GCA_964490655.1 uncultured Candidatus Bathyarchaeia archaeon
AATGGGTTTCCCGAATACCATCGCCTCCGTAACAAGGGGATCAAAGGGTATTCTACCGGCAACCTCGACCCTGTTGCTTCTGCAGAAGTCTTCAATCATCTTCGTATTCTCTATATTCAAGTCGTACATGTTGATGCAGACCATCGGATTGATCTTGAAGTGATCAAGCAGCTTCAAAGCTCTCTCCATGTCGTGGATTCCGGACAGAGTCGGCTCAACAACGATCAGTCCCAAGTCTACTCCGCCTACCGAAGCTATCACAGGACAGCCGATTCCCGGCGGTCCATCATTCAAGATGAGGTCAACGTTCTGCTTTTCGGCTATCTGCCTTGCATTCTGCCTGACAAGTGTTACGAGCTTACCCGAGTTTTCCTCCCCTGGATTAAGCCTCGCATGAGACATGAAGCCGTACTTCGTCTTTGAGACGTAGGCGTAGCCGCAGACCTTCTCCCTGAGCTCTATAGCCTCCACTGGGCATATGTAAGCGCATAGCCCACATCCCTCACAGAGTATAGGGTCTATCTTGAGGTCGTTTATTGCGTTAAATCTGCAGCTCTCTTCACATCTCCGGCATTGTGTACACTTCGATTCATCCAGAACCGCCACTTTTGAGCCCTTAAACTCCTGTTTCCGTATAATACTTGGATTCAGGAGCATGTGAAGGTTCGGCGCGTCCACGTCGCAGTCAGTAACCACCAGATTCTCCGCGAATGCAGCGAAGGAGGCAACCAAGGTTGTTTTGCCGGTTCCACCTTTACCGCTGAGAACTGTTATCTGCCTCAACTGTTCACGCCTCCAGAATCCTCTTCAGAATATGCCGGAATTTTCCTTTCCATTCCTCCATCTCGGTTACAAAGGAGACTCCGCGGGAATACAGCTCTGCAATCTCTTTGCTGAAAGGTATCTCAAGCATTACAGGAATTCCCTCCTCTTTGCAGTACTCGTGAACCTTCATATCGCCGATCCCAGCGCGATTAACTACCACGCCAAGCGGAATCTGGAGCGTTCTCAAAACCTCGACCGCGATCTTCAAGTCGTGCAGTCCAAAGGGCGTAGGCTCCGTAACCAGGATAGTGAAGTCGCTTCCGTAAACGCTTTCAACGACTGGGCAAGAAGCCCCAGGCGGAACATCAATTACAACTGTTTTCTCTCTGCTGATTTCTTTCTTGGCTTCTCTGATCACTGGGCCAGCCATGGGTTCACCGACATTCAGCTCTCCATAGACCAGGTCAACTCCTTGGGCTGACCCCTTCTTGACAACGCCTATACGCCTCTTCTCTTCAGTTATTGCCTCCTCAGGACATACGATTGAGCATAATCCGCAGCTGTGGCAAAGCTCATGGAAGACCAGAACCATCTCTGGCGCGACGAAGAGGGCGTTGTATTGGCAGTATTCGCCGCATTTTCCACAGTGGGTACATTTCTCTTCCTGGACAGATGGGAGGAGGGAGTAAACGGGTTTCTCCTCATATATTCTCGGTTTTAGAAGAATGTGGGCGTTGGGTTCCTCAACGTCACAGTCTATGAGCTGAACGTTCCCAGCTGATAGAGCTAGGGCGACGGCTACTGTGGTCTTGCCTGTTCCGCCTTTCCCGCTTGCAACCGAGATTATCAAGTTGTTACGCCTTTTAGCTATGGCATATGTATCTGTGGATCTTGGATTTTGCCTCGGCCAAGGTTAGTTTGTTCATTATTTGGCTGATGGCTTCTCCTATGCTGTTTCGTTGTTCAGCTGTAAGGCTTAGCCTATCGAACCCAACCTTCCGACTGTTTCTCCTGTGCCAGCCGCATGAACCCTCACAGATGTACTTGTGGATCATTGTTAGGGCTTCGTCTCTGCCTGTCTTTTCTCTGTCCTTAACTTTGTTGATCAGCCTTTCTATTCTGTCTTGCTCCTCAGAAGACAAACCCATAGAGAGCTTCCTTCAATTCATGTGCTTAGCAGGATACTGGTCAGCGATGGCGGGCTTGATGGCAACCTTCCGTTAACTCTTCAAGTTCATCTCTTACATAGGCTGAGAGAACATCCCGCACGAGGCTTGAGTTGGCCCTCAAAACCGCCACTCTAGCATTTTGGAATCTGCCCAAGGCTCTAGGCCCCATCCCATGCGCGATTACAGCGTCTGGCTTCAGCTGTAAGATGCGATCGGGGGGCAGACCTACTCCGCCGAAATGTTCACTATCGTTAGGCACAGCTCTCCGAGCCGATATTTGCCCATCCTCACTCAACTCGAAGACGGCGAAGAAAGGGGCTCTCCCAAAGTGTCCCGATAACATAGAATCAATGTCTCTATCTTCAACAACGGGAATAACAACTCTACTCAATTTCCCACCTCCTACACTCTTTGATTCCTGAAACATTTCCCTAAGTTTCCGACGTCCAATTCTCTCAAGCTCCTCGTCCAAACCTTCGCTTAAAGCCATCTCCGTCCACGCCCCATACCGCGGCCCCTACCTATCCCGAAATGGCCACCAACGTTCGGCGAACTAGTCTCCTTGAGTTCTCCGTTCTTGTATCTCATGACTGCTTCTCGGACTATACCTGATACACCCGTTATTATTCTAACTCCAGCTGCCGAAAGGGCTTGATACGCGTTTGGCCCGACGTTTCCCGTCAAAACGACTCGGGCGCCTTTACTGGCGACTGTCTGGGCTGCTTGAATGCCAGCTCCACGAGGCATATGCTGGCTTGTGTTTGGAACGGCCTCAAACTGCATTGTATCCGTACCAAGTATGACGAAGTAGGGGCAACGACCGAAACGGGGATCAACAGCAACATCCAAACCGGCCTCAGCAGCAGAAACAGCAACCTTCATTCAGCTCACCTCCTTCTCAAGTTTGTCAGGCTGATTTGCTCTTTGATTTATGAAATATTCTATCTTTTCAACTATTTTCATGAAGGCTTTCGCTGCTGGTGAATCTCCATGTTCAACTATGAAGGGCAAGCCTTTATCAGAGTCCTCACAGATCTCAGGATCGATCGGAATCGAACCGAGAAAAGGAATGTTCATATCATCAGCTATCTTCTGTCCGCCGCCTCTTCTGAAGATGTTGACCTCCGCGCCACATTCTGGGCAGATGAAACCGCTCATATTCTCAACAATACCTATGATGGGAATCTTTAGCTGACTGCAAAAAGTGACTGCCTTCTTAACGACGATCTGTGAAACTTCTGAAGGTATTGTAACTATTACGACGCCATCCATCTCGGGTAGGAGCTGCATAGTGCTCAAAGGCTCATCACCAGTTCCCGGCGGAAGATCAATGAACAGAAAGTCAAGTTCTCCCCAGATAATATCTGACAAGAACTGATTGATCGCCCTCCCCTTTAAGGGACCACGCCAGATGACAGGTGTCTCGTCGCTTTGAAGCAGGAAGTCCATAGATACCACCTTGATTCCCATAGTACCAGTTGCTGGAAATATGCCTGGAGGCCCAACCAGAAGCCTCTGTCCGTGTAAACCGATGATCTTAGGCACAGAGGGACCAGTTATGTCCGCGTCAAGAATACCCACACTATTGATGTAGCCGTGCACGGCAAAGGCCATGGCAAGATTCACGGTGACGACGCTCTTGCCGACACCTCCTTTCCCGCTGATTACAGCAACCTTATGTCTCACCTTGCTCATCCTAGCCTTAAGCACTTTCTGCTGCTCCTCCAGGATTTGCCTTCGAGAGTCCGCGGGGTCCACATTCTTCAGGTGAAGCTCTTCGGCCAACCTCTTTTTCTCCAACAGAGAACTTAAATAGGAAATCGCTATCTAGTTTGATTAAGAAAGCATATTTAATTGTTTTGTTTAAGAAATAAACTCGTTGAAGAGAAATGGACGATGTCGACCGAGAATTAATAACGCAACTCCAGAAGGATGGCCGTGTAACTTTCAGGGCTCTTGGAGAGATGACTGGTTACACAAGTATGGGCGTCAAGAAGAGAGTCGACAAACTGCTAAGTGAGAAAGCCATCAGGATATCGGCTGACATTAGCTTGAAGCATTTCAGACTATGCGCAGCTATTGTCCTAATAGAGATCGATGGCCCTGAAACCATGCAGAGGCTTCTCAAACGGTTCAAGGCCTGCCCTCGCGTGGTCCACATGTTTACAACAGTTGGCGGGTATAACCTGATCGCCTTAGTGATAGCGGAGAACCAGGAGACCCTTGAAAGTATATCGATGGAGAAGTGTTCCATAAGGAGTGAAAAGGGAATCCGTAGGTCCGAGTTTTATCCGATAAGAGACATCCGCTATGCGCCATATCTAGCTATCAGGGAATATTTGACCCATAAGGGCTTGACTGTTCCACCATGCAATGTCGACTGTAGACAGTGCGAGAGATACAAGTCTGAGAACTGCGTAGGATGCCCAGCAACGGTATACTACCGCGGCCCCCTGTAAATGAGAATAGATCAGGAGCTGACCAGATCAGAAAGTGATCAACTATATTCCAGATCTTAGGTTTTCCTGTAATTAGGAGTCATTTCTGCAATGGACGGAGAATCTTGGTGGAGCACATGCAGCGCATACAACGATGCAATTTTTCCGATGCAAGTGCTCATAATGGCTACTGGAATACTTGTGACTTATCTTTTGTTTGCCAAGCCTAGTCCTAAGACTAATAGTCTCATGAAAGCATATCTGGCATCTACTTTTGCTTGGAGTGGAATAGTATTCTTCCTGATGTTTGGCAGAGAGTTGCCTGGCACTTTCTTGGGAGCGCCTCTATTCATTATCACATCAGTTCTTTTTGTTGCTGACATATTCATAAAGAAAACGGAGTTCAAACTTCCCAATTCAAGGTGGCATAAGCATCTAACTGTCCTTTTAATTTTATGCGCGTTCTTGTATCCGTTGTTTGGACTGCCATTCGGTCATTATTATCCGAAAGCTTGTATCTTCGGTGTTTTTCCTTGCCCCACGACAGTGTTTGCCCTTGCTTTGCTTGCAGCAGCAGTACCGAGGGTTGACAAGAAAGTTTATATCTTGCTACTAATTTGGGCGCTTCCTTCCTTAGGCAAATGCTTTGGGGCGCTAGACCTCTATGAAGACTGCGTTCTCTTCGCAGTAGGAATATATAGCCTCACAATGCTAATCAGAACTTGGGGCATACAACTCTAACTAGCTATCGATCAGGTAGATACCAAGACTGAGTGAGTGGAGAATAATGGCAAAGGGTTTGAGGTTGACGGTTCTCGTCGAGGACTCGGCAAGCTCGGATAAGAAGGCTAAAGGGTTGGAGTCTAAGCATGGCCTGTCCATCCTATTGGGGATAACCAAGCCGAAGCTGTCGTTGCTGATAGATACCGGGCCTTCCCCAAGAACCTTGTTGAATAATGCCGAGCTCCTAGACGTGAACTTAGGGAATATAGATGTGATATTCCTAAGCCATGGTCACTACGACCATACCGGAGGCTTAGTCGGAGTCTT
>CAZBDB010000089.1:0-5419 GCA_964490655.1 uncultured Candidatus Bathyarchaeia archaeon
AGATTTGCCGAAGAGCCTATGAGGGAAACCGACAACACCACAACTAGAGGCACCAAAGGATTCACGCCCAAAAACGAGAGTATTACCAACATCCCAGCCGGTACTATACACGCTATGAGTACGAAATCGTAAAGAAGAGACTTGGCAACGTATCCCAGATTCACACCGGACGTTAGCGGAATCCAGAGGTTGTCCAGCTCACTGACTCTCCAGTTGCCTATTAGCATCGCAGGAACGATAAAGGAGTAGATAACTAGTATGAACATCCAAACTGGAAAGGGAGCCTGTCTTGTCGCGAGACTTATGATCGAAACTATCAGATAGAAAATCAGGACTGCAAAAAGGCTACCGTCCCGTACCATTCGGATGAGCTCTTTCTTCATCAGAAACCGAAGAAGCGATTCCGATCCAAGCCCTAGGTAGAAACGCAATCCAACCCGTGAGAAAAGCCTGATGTTTTTTCCCATTTTCACCGTTTGCATTCTCATCGAAGTGTCAAAAGGCGAAACTAGCGGGACAGCCTTTGCAACCTGGAAGAGGTTCTCGCCAGAACAGAACGCAAAAAGAACTAGAGACGCAAGAAAAAAGGCAATCATACCAAGAATCGGCTGAACCGACAAGCTCCCATATAAGGCATTGATCAAGGCTATCGCTAGAAGCGTCGACGGATACGGCACTATTCCATAATTTAGGGGGAAGGAAGGAATTGCGAGACTGGCCCCAGGAAGGAACAAAAAGAATATCACTATGGCTGTTAGGATCTTGATCAACGAATCGGTTCGAACAGATACTAAGATAGAAAAAGATGTCTTCAAAAGGAAAAGAAAGAAGATGAAGAGAAGTAACCCTGTAACCAACACAAGAGCTGACACTATTGGCAGCGCCAAAGAGACAATGATCATCGCAAGAAACAGATACAACGGCAGGAAGAAGAAGGAGAGAGCTGTGATGTCCGCCAGCAAGCTCCCAATCAGAAAGCTCCTAGGCATTATGTAAGAAGTGAAAATCAAGCTCTGCTCGTACTCGAACACTACGTACCCTCTAAGAGCCGAGATGAGGCTCATGGCCACAACACAGGAGATCACAGTTGAGAGATAATCAAGGTGCACTGTCAAATCGGTTCCCTCCCTCACAAGGTTGGCGACAGCCATAGACATGCCTATACTCCCCGGTAATATGCCTACAAAGTAAAGAGCAACCAAGAAGATGCTGGCTCTCGAAGCCCTAACAGCCCCTAGGAAAACCCTTATCTTTAGCTTGTACAAGTCGAGACATAGTCCCATCACTCACCTCTCCCAAAACGTCCAAATAGACCGCGCCTTCTTCTCTCAGTAGGCTGGTCAGAAGGTGTCTCAGCCATTTGCTCTTCTGATTCTTCTGTGAGTTTTAGAAAAACTTCTTCCAGTGTTGCATGCTCCGCTGTTTCAGAGAGTTTCTGCAGGCTCTTCAAGTCTCCAGATGCAACGTTTCTACCCTTATGTATCACGGCAACTCGGTCGCACATTCTCTCAGCTGTGTCAAGCATGTGCGTAGATATGAAGACGGTCTTGCCTTCCTCCATCCTTTCATTGAACAACTGCTTTATTCTGTGTTGTCCAGCCGGGTCAATTCCCACAAGCGGTTCGTCAAGTATGAGCAAATCAGGATCATGTATGAGCGCCGAGGCCATGGCAGCTTTCTGTTTCATGCCTCGAGATAAGAGCAGAATTAGAGTTTTCCGCTTATTTTCCAGATCGAAGGTTCGGAGATAGAAATCCATTCTCTCTCTTGTCTTTTCGTTCAATACACTTCTGATCCTTCCTGAATAGATAAGGAACTCCTCGACCGTTAAGTAGTCAGGCAGCGAGACAACTTCGGGCACGTAGCCTACGAATCTCTTGTATTCATATGGATCTTTCCGGATGTCGTATTCCTTCACTTTAACCAATCCCTTATCCATCCTGAGGAGGCCGACGATTATCTTCAAAGCCGTGGTCTTTCCTGCACCATTCGGTCCGACAAGGCCGAACATTTCTCCCCAATGGATTTCCAGGTCAAATCCTCGTAATGCTTGCACCTCATCATAAGCTTTCCAGACATCAACCAATTCTACTATCGATGTCCCTTTCCGTACCGACAAGCGTCATCCCACTCTGAACTATTGACACAGTGAAATTTAACATAGCTCACACCATTGACAAACGTCCTAAAGCCAACTCGTGTCCAGAAAGGGTGTTCGCGGACGGAAGCCATGGATGGCCGTCTGCTGTTTGTGCTGATTGAGGTGCGCGCAACATGCATATCCTTATCGGGCGGATTCTCGACGGTCTGGAGACTTCATCTGTATAAGTTCAAGTATGCAAAGAACCCGTAAACCTAATTTCCCAAGTGTGGTACTAAGAGAGCATGATGGACTCCCCTGATAAGAGGCGCTTCATCGCCTACGATGCTTACGAGAAGCTCGCGGACGCCTATGCCGAGATGGTGGACACCAAGCCCCACAACGCCTACCTTGAGAGACCAGCCACGCTGTCCTTGCTTCCCGACATCAAGGGGAAGAAGGTCCTCGATGCGGGTTGCGGACCCGGCGCCTACTCCGAGTGGCTGGTCCGGCACGGCGCTAATGTCTCGGCAATCGACGCTAGCCCCAAGATGCTGGAGCACGCCAGGAAAAGGCTGAAGGATAGCGTGGAGGTCAGGCTTCACGACCTGCGGGAACCTCTCGTCTTCCTAGAGGACGACTCTGTAGATGTTGTGCTGGCCGCTCTCGTAATGGATTACATAGAGGACTGGGTCCCTATCCTCAGCGAGTTCAGACGTGTCCTCAAGAAGGATGGTGTGCTGGTATTCAGCGTCGGACACCCCGCCGTTCACTTTTTGCTCAAGGAACATGTAGAGGACTACTTCAAAGTTGAAAAGGTTGAGATGTGGTGGAAGGGGTTTGGCCGACCTGTTCTTGTACCCTCGTATAGAAGACCTCTCCAAGCGATAACCGACCCGCTTTACGAGGCTGGGTTTCTCATCGATAGGATTGTGGAGGCACGACCGACCGTTGAATATAAGGAAGTGGATCCCGAAGGGTACGAGGAAGTGTCGAGGCGGCCGAGCTTCATCTGCATAAGGGCGGTTCCGAGACTTAGATAGCTCCATAGCATGTCCAAGTGGCAGACCTTAAGTTCATAATCCTTTTAACTGAATCGAGCATAGCAGCTACGTATGTTTCGAAGAAGCCTTTTCTTGAAGCTCGTCGCTCTTACTCTGAGTGCTGTGCTTGTTTTACCTGTGTCTGCAGCTGATACTCTGGAACCTTCGGATTTCACTCTGAAAAGCTGGGACAAGACGATAGATTTCTTTAACTACGTCCGTGCCTACGCTGAACAGCACGGTAAGAAGCCGCCGTCCGAAGACTCTCATGCTTTCTTGCATCTTACCTACGTGAACGTTTCGGGTATGCAGATGCTCTATGCTGGACTGGAGAATATTACGCTGAATCAGACAGCACTGACAATTCCAATTCAGACTTGCATGCTGCATTACAGGTCTCGAGACGATTTGAAGGATGTAGTCACAGCTTCATCTTTTGTCATGCTCCTAGCCTTCAGCGAGGATGTCAACACGATTCATGAGCAGTCACCCGATAGGAATGACACTCTATATGCTTCCTTCAGCTTGGGATATGACCTGACGCAACATTTCCCCGGTGCAGCGATACCAAGACTCAGTAGCAGAACTGAGATCATCCCTTTAGAATCTACAGACGACCTGACTTGGACTTGGGGCATGAGATACACCAACTTAACGGCTATATGGTGGAAGACATCCATTGATCCGAGCAGACCCAGCCGTGACCCAAGACCGGTTGCTATATCAAGATACGACGAACTCACCTTCACCTACAGCTTGACACTTGATCCGGAGACAGGCGAAGCTACGCTGAGCATGAACTATGTTGTCGGCCGGATGATCGATCTCTGGGTTTTCTGGTGGCTGATACTAATCCCCATCCCAATTCACTATAACTCGACAGGCTGTTACGGAGTCGGAGGAAAAGCCAGACTCTCAGACGAGACCATCTACGACTTCCTTCAAAACCAGGGAATAAAAATGAGCATCGTCCAGTTTCAAAGCACCGTTGTGCTTGACCACACCACATACTCCAGATCTAATGGTGTTAATGTAACCGACGACGAAGTCGTCGTAGACGACTCCAAGGTGTCAACGTTTGCTGGTGATGGTGAGAGAATTTTCGACGCTGACTTTTCGGTCAAGAATGCCTATAAACTTTTCAACTATACTGCCGATTCGACAGAAACAGAGTTCGCAAGCTATGACACTACGACGAGAACATGCAAGGTTGCTGGATACGCTCGAAATCCGATTTTCAAGGTTCATACTTTTCTTATGAGGTTTATCCCACTTGTTGTAGCCCATATGGACCCAGAGCTCTATCAGCAAGCCAAGGAACACCTCCTAGACATGAGCTACGCTGACTTCTTCTACGTGATCGCATATCCAGTATACGACGGCTACAGGATTGAACATGACCCAACATATACGGCCTATTGTTCCCTCACAACTGAAGAACCATCAGGGCCGACTGAGGAATCAGCAATCCCCACAAAAGGTGGATTAGTGCTGATAGTTGGTCTGGCAGCCGTTGCAGCGGTAGCCTACGTCATCCTTAGAAGAAGACACTGAGAGCTACTTCAGCCAAAAGCCAATCTTCATTCCCCTCGCATCCGTTCTACATTTGCGCGCTGACCATCTTCGAAAAGAGTTAAGTCACTAACAAGCATCTAATGTTGGGAGCGATGTGGAATGCCTGACGAGAGAATTGTGATTCTCGGTGGCGGAAGTCCGTTTGTTCCTTCTCTAACCTATGTGATGCTTGAAAACAAGGAGGTTTTCGAGGGAAGCGAGGTCTGTCTGATGGACATAAACCCGACTCGTCTCCCGTTGTTGACGAACCTGGGGGAAGAACTCTCAAAAAGAGCAGATGCTAAGATGAAGTTCACTTCGACGACGGATCCGAAAGAAGCTCTTGAAGGCGCTACCTTTGTAATGCCGAGCTACAGAATCGGCGGCGAAGAGCACATGAGATACGACTTCGAGATCCCAACAAAGCATGGAATATGTGGCGATGAGACAGCGGGGCCAGGCGGCACATTCATGGCTCAATGCACCATCCCCGCTACGGTTGAATACTGCCGGCTTATGGAGGACCTTTGTCCCGACGCTTGGGCTATCAGTTACGTGAACCCGACAAACTTTGTGGCGGACGCTGTTCGAAGAGAGACCAAAGTAGATTTCATTGCATTATGCGATTGTTTCGCTGGATTCTCGATGAGCTTGCTCCCGCATGTGCTTGATATGCCGCCTTACGAGAGACGGTACACCGACAACGAGGATATTAAGTCAAGAGCCATAGGAGTGAACCATT
>CAZBDB010000090.1:0-5355 GCA_964490655.1 uncultured Candidatus Bathyarchaeia archaeon
CACAGATGGGAAAACGTAGTAGAGTATCCACATTTTCGAGCACCCGAGATAAATAACGATAAATACCAAAGAGTACTCAGCTAACGTTGCCTTTAGTTAACATTTTATAGAGAGAGTTGACAAGTCAATATGGGACAGTCGATGAATGATGATAGTATGAAACAGGCCGAGCAACTTCTGAGGGAGTTTAAAGGTGGAAATTACATCTTTGGAGACAAGGCGCTAGATCACATTGGCCGATTTTCCGGAAGGCTTGGAAAGAGCATAGCCATCATAAGCGGCACGACCGGAAGGAAGATTGGCATCGTGGACAAGGTAACCGAAACCATGACCAAGAAGGGCTTGAAGGTTGAAGACTTATTCGATGGAGCTCGCCCCAACGCGCCTAGAGAAGACGTCTACAGACTTGCATACCAGCTCTCAAGATCCGGGTGTGATGGTGTGATAGCGATAGGCGGAGGAAGCTGTCTTGATGCTGCGAAGGCCGCCCTCGTCCTAGCCGTTTACGGAGGCTTGATCGACAATTACTTCGGAACTGGAAACGTATCAGCCAAGTCAGGCGGAGAACAGATTCCTCTGATAGCCGTTCAAACGGCCAGCAGCTCCGCCGCTCATCTAACCAAATACTCCAACATCACGGACATAGTCACCCATCAAAAGAAGCTCATAGTTGACGACTCCATCGTGCCAAGAGGCGCGGTCTTCCAGTACGACGTCACAGAATCTATGCCTCAAGACCTCACTAAAGACGGCGCACTAGATGGAATTGCACACTGCTGGGAGGTCTGGATGGGCGCGACCGGAAGGGAAAACTACGAAAGAATAAGCGAAGTAGCATATCGGGGGATGAAGCTGATTGTGGAAGCTCTCCCTGAAGCGTTGAAGAACAGTGGCGATCTCGATGCGAGACGCGCCTTGGGACTTGGAACAGATCTTGGCGGGTATTCCATAATGCTCGGAGGAACCAATGGCCCCCATCTTGGAAGCTTCTCCCTGGTCGACCTACTAACTCACGGTAGGGCTTGCGCCATCCTGAACCCTTACTATACAGTTCTCTTCTCGGATGCGATACAAGACCAGCTAAGGAAAGTGTCTGGGATATATGTAGACTCAGGCTTCATGGAGGAGCGGGAAATGAACCTAGACGGCAGAGAACTTGGGGAAGCAGTAGCACAGGCAATGATAAGGTTTTCCAAGAGCATAGAATTTCCCTCAACATTGAACGAAGCGGACGCTACGGATGAACACATCGAGAGAATGACAAGTGCTGCGAAGGACCCCCAACTCAAGATGAAGCTGCAGAACATGCCTATCCCGATGAACGCCGTAGCAGGAGACGTCGAAAGACTTATGAAACCAGTATTGGAAGCAGCGTATACGGGTGACATAAGCCTCATCCCTGAAGCATGAATTCTATCAATCCCTTCTAAGCGCCTTCCTAGCGAATGTTATGTAGCCTGTATGCCCGGTCATCAGAGTCTCGGGCCTTGTTCTTCCTCTCTTCGTCTGCATCCTTCTCATGAGACATTCTATGGTCTCGATGCCGACGAAGCTGTGCTCCTCCAAAGCTTCCACGGTCTTCACCACCTGGTCGATCGTTGGGCTGAAGGAGACAAAAGAGCCGCCTCCCTTTAACGAATCATAGGCCTGCGAAACCACTAGCCAAGGGGTGGCCAAATCTAGAACAACCGAGTCTGCATCTTCTTCGTCGATGCCTGAAGTTATGTCCTTCTGCCTTATCTCGACGTACTCCGTCAATCCTGCCCTTTCCAGATTCTTGAGTGCCGTCTCGATGAACTCCTCTCGAATCTCGTAGCTGTAGACGTGACCGTTCGGTCTAACATAGAACGCCAAAGCACTCGTCAGTGCACCTGTTCCTGTTCCAGCCTCCACAACCCTACTCCCAGGGCCTACTCCGCTGAATACTAAGATCAATGCTATGTCTTTCGGGTAGATAATCTGAGTCCTTCTGAGGGACTTGAAGGCATAATCCCCTATGAAAGGTTTGAGCGCTACGAAGTCGACGCCTGTGCTGCTTCTTATTACAGACCCATATTCCTTGTTTATCAGATCGCTAAGGTTGATGAAACCCTTGTGCGTGTGTAAGGTCTTGCCTTCCTTCACCTTGGTAAGGTATGTTCTTTTCCTATCGAGATATAGAAGAACGTTACTACCTTCCCCTATTATGTTCAAAGTTTGGCCGCCGAATCAGTATCCGCCGCCAGTTTAATAACTGTTTTCACCTTGTTTTGCTCTATAGTAACACATATTTACTACGATAGTCTACTACGATAAGCCGACATGAAAGATACTTTAGCAAATCATTTAAGATGAAAGTACGAAGAGAGATGTGGTGGTGTAGTGCAAGACGAGGTAACTAGACTTCTCGTCCCATTCACCATTCCCTCACAAGACAGGAGGAGGCCGTTCGACAGGAGCATGGAACTCGCGGCCGTGTTCTGTCTAGCTGAGATAAAGAGGGAGAAGGGAGGAGGTCTAATCTCGAAGAAGGCTCCAGAAGAGATACTCTTCATCTCAGAGATATGTTATCCTCTCTGGCTCCTCCCTTGGAAGGGATCAACGCTTCTATTCGACGGATTCGGTACTATGAACCACACGATATCCTTCGACATCTTACCTGACGCTGGAGTGTTCATCCATGAGATAAAAGGATGCGCGGATAAATTCGAGGCGTATTCTGCCTTTCTGAACAGTAACCTCGACTACTTTGGAAACTTCTCAGGCAAGGGACAGAAAGATATACAGGCTTTGATCATGGATCAGCCCTTCAGTAAGGACTTCTTCTCTTATCTTCCCAAAATAAGACACGTTAGAACGTCCCTCCGAAATGCGACGATCCTGTCTCCCGTGATAGATGAGACGGCTGTTAAGGCTTCAGTCAAGGAACTCCGTGACCTGAGGGACGCACTGAACAATGATGTTAGGAACCTGCGCGACATCACTAAGCTCCTTGTCAAAACGACACAGAAGCATGCTAAGAAGATAGATGCAAGGATAAAAGGGACACGTTCCAGATCGGAGAATGAGATAGTCCGTTTTAAGTCTCAGTCTATGCGGAAGATAGAAGATCTAAGGAAGGAATATGACGAAAAGATAGTTCAGATCTCTGAGCAAGCAACCAATCTCATTCAGTCTCTGGGTCAAGAGCGCGTAAAGCTTGAGTCGGATAAGAAACGCCTACTGATATATGCCGAACGATGCGAAACCGAGATCTCAGCTGCGAGTGTTCGAAAAGATGAAGCTGAAGAGAAGAATTGGAGGCTGGAGCTCGAGAGATGTAGACAAGAACTCTCTGAAATAGACAAGAAACTTGAGGAGATTGACAAGAGCATCGCAGATGCAGAACCCTCTCGAGACCTAAGGATATCGAGGCTCAAATCCGAGTACAATTCTCAAACAGAAGCCATTATGTCAGGCCTAAAGAAGATTGAGGCGGCTCGGGATGCCCAACTGAAGATAGATCAGGAAGCAGTGAAGTCTCTAGAAGAATCAACCTCGGCTATAGTCGGCCAGATAAACAAGTTGATAGAGACCAGGAATCTGGCATTAGCTGAGCTCGACAACATAGGCTTCCAGTCGCGTAGGCGCAAGATGGCAATCGCTTATCTGCCATTCTTTCTTGTCTGCTATAGGCGGGAGCTGAAGAAAAGGTACGTTGCCTTTGCGCCGTCAGTTGTGAACTCCATGAGGGGTGTCACAAGAATAAGGGGAGCCCTCAAGTCGTTTAAGGTTGGAATGTTACTGAACGAATCTTCGATCCCAATAACGAGGCTCGTAAACCGAGTCGTAAGCCTGATCGAGCAGAATCCGATGTTGGAGGAGAGAGTGACGAATGCTTGCCTTAAGACGAACATACTCAGGTCGAAGAAACTCCGCAAGAGCTTGGTCAAAGGCTTGGAAATGCTAAGCATGGAGGATTGGCTCTCGGAGAGCGAGCTTAAGTTTCTTAACAAACGGTTAGAAGAAACTAAACCCTAGATGTTCCTTTCTCCTCTTGCGATTGGTCAAATCGAGTATCTCTTTCCTTTTTCAGGAATCTGAATTTCACCTTCTAAGTCTCTGATATATTTGCTCAGCAATTCTGGGCGATTGGTATGTATGGGAAAAATCTTTTTTGGCTCTATTATCTCTAAGGCATTTCTTAGTTCGAAGGGCGCTACGTGTCCTGAAGCATGTGTGTGGTATTGGGGAAGACCGTAATGGTCAAGCCAGTTCAAGAGCTTCTCGAAATCGATCACCATCTCTTCATCAAAGTGATCTGAGGCTGAAAGCACGTAACAGCTACCCGGGTCAGGCTCTATACTGATCAGCTCCCCTATGTCATAGAACGACATCACCAAAACGATATCGCTTTGCATCTTGGAGATCGAGGAAGAATCAGCAATCCTTCCGAGATCCATCGTCTGCTTCTCCCAGGATCTGTATCGGCTCTTAGACCTTTGGAAGATCAGGATGTTTCGGTCGTTCAGGTCTGGGATCCTCAGATTCGGGTCTTTGCGAAGATTGAAGAGAAGATAGGCCTGCCTCATGGTTATGGTCAGATACCTATCATTTCTAACGGCCGCTTGATAGAACGAACAGAGCCTGTCTACGTCGCCGGAAGCGAAATTTGCGAGGAGCAAACCTTCAGTCTGTCCAATTATCATCTCGAGTTTTCTCTCTACCTCTTTTTCTGAGGAGATATTGACCGAGGTCAGGTTTGTTCCTTCGGTGATCAGAGCGCTAGGCTCACTCTCTTTAGCCTTTTGTATGAAATCTTCCGATAGGTCAGGTCTCAACCCGTGTCTTCTGAAGTCGCCCGTGTAGACTATTGCTCCTGAGGAAGTGTGAATGATGAAACCGTAGGAGCCCGGTACCGAGTGGTCCACATGGACAGGATCAATCTCCAAGGACCCTATCTTTACCCTGTCTCCTGTCCGGAATGTCTTGAACTGAATGTGGTCAAAGTTGAATTCGAAGCCGCGAAGGCGTGTTGTGTTCAATGCATTCAAGATTGTTGCTGTGGTCTGTCCACAATAAACTGGGATTTCACTCTTCAGAAATGATATGTAAGCTGAGTGGTCCATGTGGGAATGAGAAATGAAAACGGCGTCGATCTCGGGTTTGGTCCTGTCGAATCTGTAGAGGCCTTTCAGATCAGGGATGATCTTGAACTCTATTAGGCCTTTCTCGCTTTTCGGAACTAGGAGCGGGGGTGAGTAGTATTGCTTCCTCGACGAGAAGGACATGCCGAAGTCGAGGAAAAGTTTTGTGTCTCCATCCTCCACTAGAATCTTGTTTCCTCCTATCTCGTTCACGCCGCCGTAAAACGTGATGCTTGTTCTACTCATTTTC
>CAZBDB010000091.1:0-5267 GCA_964490655.1 uncultured Candidatus Bathyarchaeia archaeon
TTTGGTTACAACTTTGGAACAGATGAAGAGTTCATTGACATGTTGACAAAAATAGTCTACACTCTGCTGAGGGAAAACACTGAATCTTAGCAACAATCCAAGGGCCATTCGCATTCTATGAATCAACAAGAAGAAGAGAAATGAAGCGGGATACAAACAAATGATCCCAATCTCCTGTCGACTCTTTCTAGGCTAGCTAGCCGTGGGTCGGCCACCCCATTCTTCCCAATCCAACAATGCCTGATACACTGGACTGGAGTAGAAATCCTTCGCTTCATGGATCTTCTTGATAGGCAACGTCGTGTCGCCTTCAGGCATAACTATAATGCGTGCATCTTTCCCTTGTTCGTTCAATGCCTGTTTTACGGCTTCGTCCAAGGAGTCCATATGGTCTATAGGTTCACGTTTCACCTTCTCTCCATAATAGACAACGTATTCAGAGAGCTTGCCACCAATGTGGATAATGCGATGCTGGAAGAAATGTCTCTTTGCCTGTATGCACGTGTAGTTCATGTGTGCATGGTAGATCTCCTTCGGGAAATCGAAATGTACTTCCTTCCTGAGGAGTTCGTCAATGCTCATAGACTGCAATTCCTCATCATATCTTCTTCTTCGTGAGACGAGTTCCTGCACATAAGCCAACTCCTCACTCTCATTCCCTGCCTTGTCGGGGGTAACATAGACAATGGTTCCACTCCTCTTCGTACTGCTCCGCCTGGCATACTCCAAGCCGAGGCCTGCATGATCAGAAGAGATAATTGTGATGTCTGCCTTCTCTCCTATCTCGGCGCCCCAGACATATTTGTCGCCCCATTCGATGCCCGCTCTGTGAGCGTCATTCATGTCACCGGCAAAAGCCTTCCTAGATTTACCTGTCCATACAGCGAAGTTGAGGATGAAGTCCAAGCCGACGATATTGCCTACCTCATCGACATCTCTTCTCGCAGGGTTCTCATACAAGGTTCCATAGCCGAACCTTGTGTTAAACTTCAGATGGTTGACGAAGACCGTTTCGACGCCTGAAACCCCGGGCAGTATCATCTTTGCGCCCCCTGCGTAGCCCATGTCAAGATGAGGGCATACTCGCCCTATCGACAGCTTGAAGTCTGCAGAGAGAACTTCCTTGTTGATCCATATCGGGGTGCCCAAACTTGATATGCCAACGTACTTCACACTTCTCGGATTGAAACCGTCGTGGGTCATGACCCTGTAATTATCCACGATGTCCTTACCAAGCTTCCAAATCTGCTCTTCACGTATAGCCTCAGAGCGAGTTGAGGTGAACTCATGTAAGTAGTAGGCTCCTGGGAGATGGGCTCCTCGAGCGACAATGAAGGTTACATCCTTGGCACCCGTCCGCTCCAGCTCCTCCAGAACTATAGGCAAAGCCCTGCGTGTAGGAGTAGGTCTGCCTACATCATCAACCAAGATGACTACCTTCTTCCCCTTCAGCCGGTTCTGGCTCAGCCTGCGAGAGTTGATGGGAGACTCTAATGCCTCTCTAGCTTGGTCTTCGACGGTCTTGGCGGCCGGCGTGTTCCTCGATCGGATCACCTTCACATTCTTCTTCGGCACATCTAGACTCAATTTGTGGGTCTCATCGCCACAAGGAAGAGCTATCTCCACAGCGGTCGCCTCATGGAACACATGGAGACATATCAGTGCCCATTCGTGCTAAAATGGTTATCGTCTCCTTAAGCATGTGCACTACCACGATCGCTGAACTCTAGCGGGAGCTAACCGGGCGAAAGCCTTTGGTAGACCCAGCTCCTTGGAGAGTTGCGTCTCTGTCATCGGTCTCTCGCTCAGTAAACGCAGGATCTCAGACTTCATGAAGCTGGTCAAGAGGCGTATGGCCTCGGGATCCTTAATGACAAGCACCGTCTTTCTCGATCCTTTTTCCTCATTTCCTCGCACGACTATCGCGATTTCAAGATATAACTATTTAAGGTGCTTGTATGCATTTAATCCATTTAAATCAGTATAAGCGCATTAATCTAGAATTCGGATGGGGCTTCGGTTAAGAATGTTTCAATCGACCAATCGGTCTCAAGCTTTGACACGCACAAGCCAAGAAGCTAAGACAAGTGCACTGATGTTTTTGATAGTCCTGGCGGTGATGTTCGTTTCCGTTTTGATCGGCATGGTTAGCAAGCTGTATTGGATTCCGATGATTGTCATTGTGGTAATGCATCTTTTTCTGTTATTCTATGTATCACGGACGTGGCGTTGTGAACAGACCACCCCAAGACGAGCTCCAGTGCTTCCCTTCAGTGATCATCGATCAGTGATCGAATCTGATAAGAGTAAACGCAGATGCAAGGAATGCCGCCAGTATATCACCGTAAGAACCGGTAGAACGACTCGCATCTGCAGCATGTCAGGTCATCCTATGAATCCAGAAGACGAATGCGATCTAGAACAGAGTTGTCCGAGCAAATGTGTTGTGTTACTGGGATCTTGGGTTTTCTCGCGCTTCTAGGGGGACAGTGTCTTGCTTCCGTATGCACCATGGTTCTGTTGGTTTGCTCCGATCGCGGGATCAATACTCACATTGACATTGGGTAGGATCCACCCCAAACTCAGGGACTGCCTAGCTGTAATGGCGGTTGGAACTGGCTCCCTCTTCTCGTTCTCAATGATTCCGGATGTTCTCGCTGGAAACATCATTGATTGGCGGACCTCATTTCTTAGCGCGGGCACGTTTCATCTCGAGTCTGGAGCACTAGTCGATCCACTAGGTGTGCTCATGGCCTGCGTGATCAACAGCGTAGGGCTTCTGGTCGCTATTTTCTCTACGGAATATATGCGGCGTGACCCAAGCCTGAGTAGGTATTGGTTTCTCATACAGATCTTCATCGGCGGGCTGGTCCTCGTCGTGGTGGCTGGCGACCTTCTCAGTCTGTTCATCGGTTGGGAGATCGTCGGCATATCCTGTTCTTTCCTAGTTGCTTTCTGGCACCAGGATCCTTACAAAGCTCACAGCGGCCTCAAGACGTTCATGGTGCTCCGTATAGGGGACGCCCTCCTCCTAGCGTCAATCCTAATGATATACGCTCACTCCGGCACTTTCAACATCATAGAGCTACAGCAAGAAACAGGTTGGATGCTGGAGCTTTCGAAGTCGGGCTTTTTGCTCATCACCGCGCTCATGCTCTTTGGTGGAACTCTAGCAAAGTCGGCACTTTTCCCTCTGCATGAGTGGTTGCCCGACGCGTTGCCCGCCTCACCTGCGTCATTCAATGCTCTTACAGAGGTTTTGGCGGGCGCATTCTTAGTTGCCAGGTTTCTTCCAATCTTTCATGGTGGACTGATCAATGGATATGGCGAGCTGACCTTTTTCTTCTCAGCTGTCGCTTGGATCGGCGTCTTCACCGCGTTTCTGGCGGCGTCAATGGCAATGGTTCAGAGGAATGTCATAAGAGTTCTAGTTTACTCGATCATAAGCCAATATGCCTATGTAATGGTGGGCCTCGGTTCGGCTGGATTGATGATGAACCCGGCTTCTGGATACTTGGCTGCTAACATGCATCTGATGGTAGATGCCATCTCGTCTGCACTTCTCTTTCTTGCTGCTGCATCACTCCTTTACGCAACTGGTACGCAAGACATGTTTGACATGGGTCGGCTAAGGGACAAGATGCCTATCACATTCAAATGCATGTTTGTCGGCGCTCTAGCCCTGATGGGGATACCTCCATTAAGTGGCTTCTGGAGTGAAGAAGCTATAGGTGGAACGGTTCTGGAACTGATACGCGAAGCCAACGAGCATGGGCAATATTCACTGGTCATCTCTGGAGTCGGCATATACGTGCTTCTTTTGATTACAACAGGGATCACTGCTTTCTTCACTGTCCGCATGATGGGACTGATATTCGCAGAACGCGAAGGAGTGCTTGAAGAAAAAGTCGTGGACGAAGTGCCAGCTTTAATGTGGATCCCTATGGTGATCGCGTCTGCTGTAACTGTAGGGATAGGCGTCTTAGCACCTTTCGTCATTATCGAGTTCCGCAGATTCTTCTCATCTGCTTTGTATGGGTTACAGATCAACGGTGGAATAATGGATGTCATAAGAGAGGCGTTACTCTCACCGGGTACGGCGGCGACTGGTGTGGCGTTGTTTGCCGCCATTTTGCCTGCATATCACCTTTACGTGTCTGGAAGGATCGATCCGGTCAAGTTGACAGAAGAGAACTGGTTGTTGAATAAGGCTCACAGTTTCCTTTTGAATCGATGTTATGTTGATGCGTTCTACTATAAGGTCGCTCATGGCGTAATTTCACTTTCACAATGGGCTTATCCCTCGGTAGAGCTCGGATGCTTTGAAAGGTTCAATCACAAAGTATTTGAGAACGCAGCTAAGCTTTCAGAGAAGATGCGACGAACCCAAACTGGGATTCTTTCTTTCAACATGTTGGGAGTTCTCTTTGGCACCGTCTTGCTGGCGATTCTGCTACTTTCCTTCGGAGGGTTCTTCTGAGAGGTGGGATCATACTTCTTCTTAGCAAGCTAGCTAAGCGCGTAGTTGTCAAAGAAAGCATAAAATCTTGCTTCGTCAGAGTATTCCTAACTACAGATGGAGGTATTGCATGAGCCGAGAAACAATTGTCAGTCCCTTCTACTGGATGATGAAGCTGTCAGACTACAGGAGCAAGAGGTCTTCAAGTTGGGATAGAGCAGGAAAGAACCGTGACTGGATCATGATCTCTCCACATGGGAAATTCGAGCTGCTCAATGCCCAAAAGCCAGGTTGTATCAGACATATCTACTGGACTTACATCATAAGCGAAAGAGAAGGAGGGAAAGCGGCGCGTAGAAGCCTTTTCAGAGATGTCATCCTCAGAATGTATTGGGACAAAGAGACAGATCCGAGTGTCGAATGTCCCCTAGGTGACTTCTTCGGGGTCGGCAATTGCGTCGTACGGCCTTTCAAATCCTTGATGATAACTGTGAATCCTGGTGGAACAGGGACACCCCTTTCCTACGGATTCAACTGTTACTTTCCCATGCCATTCAAATCTGATGCGAGAATAGAGATTGAGAACGCATCAAACCTGACTGCAAGGATATGGTTCCAGGTGGACTATGAGGAGTGTGATCAACCTCCCGCCGACATAGATGAGGTAGGTAGATTTCACGCTCAATGGCGTAGAGAGAATCCCACTCAAGCCGTGAATCCTCCTCAAGACTCTGACAAGGTCAACCTAGACGGTGAAGAGAACTACATTATTCTTGAAGCTGAAGGAAAAGGCAACCTCGCAGGCTAC
>CAZBDB010000092.1:0-5226 GCA_964490655.1 uncultured Candidatus Bathyarchaeia archaeon
AGAGATTATGCGAAAGCCTTCTCAAAGGCTGTTATGACGAGCAGGTTGACCAAGCCGTTGATTGAGGACGCCAAGAGATTGCTAAGTCTTCTGGGTATACCATATGTTCAGGCTCTCGGTGAGGCGGAGGCTCAAGCCGCCTACATGACCGAGAAGGGGGATGCTTGGGGTACAGGAAGCCGCGACTTCGATTCGCTTCTCTTCGGGACCCCAAAACTTGCCAGATATCTAACCCTGACTGGTAGAGAGTTCCTCCCAAGCAAGGGAATCTCGCGGCGTTTGGAACCCGAACTGATAATCCTTGGTGAACTCCTTTCTCATCATGGAATTACGCGAGAGCAACTTGTCGATCTGGCCATTCTGATAGGAACAGACTTCAATGAGGGCGTGAGAGGAATCGGGCCCAAGAAGGCGTTGAAGCTGATAGGAGAATATGGCGAGATTGAGAACTTGCCGGGATCGATTAGGGGAAAGATCTCTCCAGACTTCAATGGGATCAGAGACATATTCCTGAAGCCGAACATCGATCCAGATTACATTGTCAATAGTGGCGTATTAAGGGAGGAGGAGCTTTATGACTTCCTATGTGATCAGAGGGGCTTCTCGAGAGAACGTGTTACAAAGGTGATTGAAAGGGTTAAGAAATCTGGCTTACCGACGAAACAGATGGATCTCGATGTATGGTTGCCAGAGGAACCGTGAGGAGCAATCGGATCAAGCCTTCTCCGCTTCAGGCAAACCGATGACAAGAATCTGTCCCAGACAGGAGCTCTATCGTGATCCGCTAGAGCCCCTCTTTGAACCTCCTATAGGTGGTATAGTCGACGTACTCTATGAACTCGTTTCCAGTCTGATGCTCAATGGTGAATTTCTGCCGTCGCCTTTTCTGCTCTATCTGATTCGTTACTACAAAGGAGTAGGCATCGCTGCCAGCCCCAGAGCCGTAGCTGACGATCATTATTCTGTCATAGGCTTTCGCATTGTCCAAGATCGAAGCCAAACCAGTAGGCGAAGAGCCAGAGTATGTGTTGCCGAATTTCGCCACCTGCAGACCTGGCGCATATTGTTCTTCCTTGAAACCCAGAGCACGAGCAGCTCTGACTGGGTATCTAAGATTGGGCTGGTGGCAAACGAAGTAATCAAAGTCGCTTGGCTTGAGGCCCATGTTATCCATGAGCTTCTGCCCTCCCTTGACGGTGTGTTTGAAATATGCGGGTTCGCCTGTGAATCGACCCCCATGCCTGGGATAGGGCTCTAAGTCTCTTCTCCAGAAGTCTGGAGTATCAGACGAGCATGAGTACCAGCTTTCCAGCTCGGCGATCACATCATCCATTCCAAAGATGAAGGCGCATCCGCCGAACCCTACGAAGAAGTCGAGTTCTCCTCCCGGCTCCCCTCTGGGAGCGGCTTGAGAGTTATCAGCACCTATGACCATGGCATACTTCATAGGGGTCTTGGGGTAATAGACGAGAGCAGCCGCATCTTTGAACATGCTTGTAGCTGCCTTGCACGCGAACTCTGTGTCGACAGTGTCTATGCCTTGTACTCCTTCAGCCTTTTCTTCTTCTCCAAGTCTTAGTACTTGAGCTACTTTGGATGCTATGGGATTGACCGCGTACGGATTTGACTCAGAGCCGACATAGAGCTTCCCGACTAGAGATGGATCGATCCCAGAATGGATGAGGGCTAGCTTTCCTGCCTCTACAGCCGCTGTGATCGCGTCCTCATCTGGGAAAGGTACTGAACGCTCTATGGAACCTTCTTTGATTCTGAATTTTGAGACGTAGACTCCATATCCGACGATGCCCGGAGTCTCATACTCTTTGCTAGGTTTGACGACTTCGTACTCTTGATATGGATAATACTCATCTGCAAATGAGAAGGTGAGTGAGATCGTCGGGATAATGTCGCTCTGTTCAACCGCGTATCTTCTCCTGAATCTCGGGACTACCTCTCTGCCTTCGAAGCTTGAGAGATCTACTTCATCCTTTAAGATGCAGTCAGTCAGTCTCCCTGGAACCCTCACCTTTCCGCCGTCGAAGGAGATTATTCCATAGATGAAGGAATCCAGCTTCTTGAACCTATTCGTGGGCTCCGTTACGACCGTGCATGACTCGAGCACACCCTTATCGTAGAAGAAGTCTACGTCTTCCATCTTTCCGAAGCTCTCTCTTCCACAAGATCCACAGTATCTCCTAACCCTGAAGTATTCTTTCCCGCAGATGCTGCACCTGCTTCCCTGGAGCCTGTCACCGATATATGATACTCTTCTCTCCATGGGCTCACTTGTCATGCCAATTCACTCCCCAGTATGTGAACATAAGCCTTCGTGCCGAAACCCTCAACCTCTTGGACACAACCAAAAGAAAGGTCACCATCAACACTTATCTGGGCCTCTTCAGCCTCGCCACGCAGTTGGCGTACCACCTCAAAGATCTGAGCCCCACCAGTTGCGCCAAGAGGATTCCCATCAGCCTTGAGCCCGCCGTTCGTATTCACGAATAGGCTATTTCCCTCTAGCTCGTATGGACCAGTGGAACTCTCTAAGCTTTTGCGGACATGTCTCCACGCTTCGCCTTGTTTGGAGAAACCCAGATCCTCCAGCGCAACCATCTCCAAAACTGTGGACTGATCGTAAAACTCAGCAATTTTGAGGGCTTTCAAGTCCAGATCGGCCATCTTTAAGGCATTCTCCATAGCTATCCTGCTCGCTAGGAAACTAGTCCGATCTTCGCGCGAAGGGAAAACTATGTAGTCTGTAGCGGAAGAAGAACCTAGAACATATACAGGCATATCAGTGTACTGTTTGGCTGCCCCCGGGCTTGCTAGAATCAAGGCCGCCGCCCCATCCGACACTCGAGCGAAGTCATAACGCCCCAAAAGCGTGTTAGCGGCAGCTCGAGCTTTCAAGACGCTGTCTATTCTAACTTCCCTTCGATCATGGGCAAACTTGTTCTTGACAGCGTTATGGTAATTCTTTACAGATATGAGTGCCAAGGCGATCTTAAGATTCTCATAATCTTCACCTGAGAGGTCATGCTTCTTAACGTACTCTCTGAGGAGTAGTTCGTGGTTGGCCTCTGGTGTGCATCCGGCGTAGTAGCTCCATGGGTCTTCAAGGAGCATGAGGTCGTCTCTGATCTTGTCCCAGCGGTCGGTCATCTTCTCAACTCCCCCAACGAGTACTATGTCGTATTTTCCCGCCTCAATCGCGTGGCATGCGTTTGTAAAAGCCGAACTGAAGGATCTCATCTTCTCCATTGGAACATGCGTCTCCAAGAGTTGAGACATGAAGCCTTCTTCTATTCCGATCTTGTTTGTGATCTGCAAGAAATAGTCTGAGATGTAACACGCATCCAAATCTTTTCGTTCAATCGCAGCCGAATCCAGAGCCATCAGACCTGCCTCCTCGATCAGGTCTTCAGGTTCCCGCTCGTAGTGCTCGCCGAACCGGGTTCTGCCGACGCTGACTATGGCTGGTGGGTCACTCATAACAAAAGCCTCACTGAGCATAAGGACGAGTCATTCTTATCTAGAAATGGATTTTTAAAACTTTGCCAGTTTTCCCCAATTACTTGGGGCTTGCTCTATTGGACAGATCATTAACATATATGGAAGCTAAGCCTGTTTCTAGGGAGCATCAGATTCGCGATTGAATAATTTATAATTGATAACCGCTAAGTTGAGTATAATCTTCGGGCGGTAGATGATATGGAACAGGTCGGGATCCTTGTCGTTTCCTATGGCTCTAGAGCAGCGGCTATGGTTGACGCCTTTTGTAGAAGTGAAGGGTATGACGTCGACTTTTACATTGTCGATAAACAGAGGAACCCCTTCAATTTCAAGAGGGCAAAGGAGCATAGGGTCGTTCCAAGCTTGGACGTGAACGCCATCTGCAAATTCGCTAAGAGATTCAAGGGCAAGATACACTTCGGGATAGTCGGGCCTGAGAAGCCGATAATCAACGGCGTCAGAGACCTTGTTGAGGAGGAGACGGGGATTCCTATGATCTGCCCAACGAAGGAGTATGCGATCGAGGGCAGTAAGGTTGCCCAACGGAGTCTCTTTCAAGGGGTTGTGCCGGAAGTAAATCCTAGGTTCAAGGTCTTCAATCCAAAGGAATATAGAAGCATCGATGATGTGAAGAGAGAACTCTGCAAATGGCTTGATGAATTGGATAATAAGGCGGTCGTAAAACCGGATGCTCCTGCGGCTGGAAAGGGAGTGGGAGTCTGGGGAGATCACTTCACCACGAGAGAACAGTTAATAGACCATTTCCTTGCCAATTACAAGGAGGGCTCAGTGATCGTTGAAGAGAAAATAGAGGGTGAGGAGTCGAGTTTCCAAGCTTTTTGTGATGGCAGGCATCTTGTTCCTCTTCCTGAGACTAGAGATTATAAGAGAGCCTTCGATGGGGATGAAGGATCGAACACGGGTGGTATGGGCTCGTACAAGGATGTTGGAGATCATCTCCCGTTCATGACTGTAGAGGACCGGCAGAAAGAGGAGGATGTCATCGAACGGATCTTCCAAAGATTGAAGGGAAGAGGTAGCAATCCAGGCCTTCGAGGGATACCCTTCTATGAGGCATTCATACACACAGGTAAGGGACCAAAGATCCTGGAGAATAACAGTAGACCTGGGGATCCCGAGATACAGAACATACTGCCTATCTTGAAGGATGACTTTGTTGACATCTGCTTCAGGATCATCGAAGGAAACTTGACCAAGATCGACATCGATAGAAAAGCAACCGTTGTGACCTACAAGGTGCCGCCGAACTACGGTGGATACGCGGATTCCTTCCCTAATCGTGTAAACCTCAAGCAAGTTAACACTCCCGTGATATTAGATGAAGCTGAAAAACTCGCGGCCAAATATGGTCATGACATACGAATCTATCCAGCCGCGATGGAGGTCAGGAACGGAGAGAATTACGCTCTCAAGTCGAGGGCTGTCTGCGTGGTCGGGCTGGCCGAGTCCATCGCGGAGGCTAGAGAGATATCTCTAGAGGGCATGGCAGCCATAAAGGGAGGAGCTCTCTGGAACAGAAGCGACATCGCCTCACAGGAGCACATAACTAAGAGCATGAAGCACATGGAGCAGCTGAGGCGATCTTGACAGGGATGAAATCGACCTCCTCAAATCAAGGTAGAGTATTCATCTCCGACTGTGAGGGCCCTATATCGAAGAATGATAATGCATTTGAGTTAACCAGCCATTTTG
>CAZBDB010000093.1:0-5214 GCA_964490655.1 uncultured Candidatus Bathyarchaeia archaeon
GTTGCAGGCTTCGTCTCGAGGAATATGTATGCTTTCATTCCTTTCACCTCTTATTTCAGATTTTTCAACTTCAATAGTCTAGATACTTCATTATTTCCCACGGCGTTACGTAAAGGCAATATTGATTCCAATCGTTCGTTTTGTACTCTATGAAGGCATCGAATATGTGGCTACCCAGTGTCCGATAGATCACCTCGTCACTCTTCATCTCTTCTAATGCATCTTTAAGAGTGGTGGGCAGCTCTTTTATCCCTAGAGCTGTTCGTCTCTCCGAAGTCAACTCGTAAACATCTTCGTCAACAGGGTCGCCAGGATCAATCTTTCTCTTCACCCCATCAAGTCCAGTCATCAGTATGCAAGAGAAAGCTAAGTACGGGTTACAAGAGGGATCCGCTGATCGAAACTCTATTCGTTTTTGAGATGCGTATTCTGGACCCTTGAAGTACACTGGTACCCGCACCAATGCCGATCTGTTACGACGGGACCACATGATGTAGATTGGAGCCTCGAAACCTGGCACAAGCCTCTTATAGGAATTGACCGTTGGGCAAGTCACAGCTACCAAAGCCCCAGCATGTTCCAGGAGACCGCCGATGAAGTATCTGCCCGTCTGGCTGAGCTCGGCGTACTCATCGTTTTCATCGTACATGACATTCTGTTCCTTCTTCCACAACGACGCATGAACGTGCATCCCGCTAGCGTTATCAAGGTAGACAGGCTTTGGCATAAACGTAGCTAGCATCCCGTATTCCTTGGCTATGTTTTTGGCCACAAACTTGTAGTATACTACTTTGTCCGCTGTCTCTAAAAGACTGCCATACTTGAAGTCTATTTCTATCTGCCCAGCAGTAGCCACCTCGTGATGATGCATCTCAATGTCAAAGCCGAAGTTCTCTTCAAGTATTGCGGCTACCTCGTTACGGTACTCGATAGTCGTGTCGTCGGGAGGAGGCCTAAAGCATGCCTCTTTGGGCCTCAAGGCAAGATGATTCCCGGACGTGATCTCGGGAGATTGCGGGACGACCCTAGGTGCTCCCCAAGAGTCTCCTGCGCCTCCTTTCGGGCTCACCCAGAGATCCCAGACAAGCTTTGTCGGATCGACGGATGTGAAGATGAAGTATTCCAGCTCAGGGCCAAAAAACGCAGAGAGGCCCATTTCCTCCGCTGCTTTTTCTGCTCTCTTAGCGACGAAGCCCCTTGAATCAACTTCTGAGGGCTCCTTGCCGCCGAATGCTTCGTAGACATCACCGATGATTATGGCGCTTTTCTGCTTTTCGTCGCTCGTCCATGGGATTGTGACCAGTGTTTTTGGGTCTGGCATGAGAACCATGTCTGATTCATCGATAGTTTTGAAACCTCTTACCGAGGATCCGTCGAAACCTATTCCTGAGGTGAACATGTCCCCTTTGGTGTACGATCTTGCGGGTATGACCACGTCTTGCATCAAGCCGCGAATGTCCACAAACGTCGAGTGTACCCAGCGCACTTTGTTCCTTTCCAAGACCTCAATGGATTTCTGTATCGCTAGCTTGACCTTCATGTAACGCACCGTTTTCTTGGTTCAATGAAGTGTCTTAGCATTGACTGATTATATAAAGATTTCGGTTTGCGCTCGAGGAATAGTTAAATAGAACGTCTCTCTATTGAATAAACATTCAACAGCCCTGAAATTCGTGTTGGGTGGGATGCTTGGCATCTGAACCGTTTGGGAAGTTCGACGATATCGATCTGGGGATTATCAAGTTACTTCAAGAGGATTCCCGCTTGAGTTTCAAGAAGATGGCGAGTAGACTGGGAATATCAGTCGGTACAGCCTACAACCGCCTCAAAAGCCTGGAAGAAAAAGGGGTATTGGATGGCTACACTGTACTGGTGGATCCTGTCAAACTTGGATATACGATGACGGTTGTTATCTTGATACAGGCTGAGGGAACTCATCTCGTCGATGTCGAGAACGAGATTGCCAAAATAAGCAATGTTGTATCTGTATATGACATCACGGGAGACTTCGATATCACCGTTATCGCCAGGTTTAAGGACAGATCCGGCTTAAACGCCTTCGTGAAGAAACTCCTCGCTATGCCTTACATTAAAAGGAGCGTCACAAACGTTGTCCTCAACGTAGTCAAGGAAGATTTCAGGGTTAGTATCCTGCAGAATGACAGATCAAGATAGATGTGACAGAAACAGACGCAGACACCAGGCATCGATGCGAAGCCTGACTCGCCTTCCGCCTTTTCAACATCGAAGTGCAACTTCCTCAATTCAGCTAGTAGCGTCCGCCATTCTCCGGCTTTATCTTTGCCGCTTGTCTCTGCCCTCATGCGCGGCATATTCGTCAGGAATTCTTTCACTGACTCCAAGTATCCATTTATTCTACGTGCATATTGTTCTCAAGTGTCCGAGAGATTGGACGGCATATAAAGCGAGGAAATCATCATGCTGCAAGACCTGTTGTCTTTGAGAAATTGTCAATCGGATCCTCTCGCCTTTACGAAATATATAATATCGGTCTTATGTTAAGATGATGCGGGGTAATGGTTGGAGGAGGAAGAAGAGTGCTGTTCATAAGGCGGGGCTATCTGCTGCTTTTTGCAGGGATCTTCATAGGGTTCATAACATTCTCAGCAGTTTCCTTCCTCTACACCGGCGTGAGACCACAAGGTGGTACTGGAGGGATGCCTACTCAGATCGAGTTCGAGTTTCTCTACACAAGTGAAAAACAGGGATGGATCGAAGAGGTCACCCCCCGATTCGAGGAATGGTTTAGGGAAAACTTCGAGATAGCTGTCAACGTCAGACTCGTTGTAACAGGAACCCATGATACTGTAAATCGCATACTCGACGGGAGTGAAAGACCTGCAGTCTGGAGCCCCGCTTCCAGCATTTGGATTTCCTACATGAACACAAAGTGGCGTAGTATAACCGGCAGCGATTATGACATTGCTGTAGATTGGACTCCTCTCGTCCTATCCCCAGTAGTCCTGGCTTCATGGGGATCTCACATCGAAGAGCGAGGTGTCTCTGGCTTCATGGACCTTTACCGATTAGCGAAGGAAGGAGTTGACTTCAAATACGGTCATCCTGACCCACTTCTAAGCAATGGGGGAACGATGACTGTCGTATTAGAGTTTGCTGAAGCCGCCGGCAAGAGGCCTGAAGACCTCATAGTTGACGACTTAAAGAACGAGACGGTTATTGAGATAGTCAAAACTATCGAGTCTAAGGCTATATACTATGGTAAAAGCACTGGTTTCCTCGGTGCTTGGGCTGCCGAGAACGGACCGGACGCAATACAATTCTTTGGGATATACGAAAATGTTGTCCTCGATAACTCACTGAAAGCCCTTAAAAAATGGAACGATCCCCTTGTCGCGATATACCCCGAACAGGGAACTCTTATCGCCGATCACCCATTTGTTCTCCTGAACGGGACCTGGGTAGATCACTGGCAGAGATTTGCGGCTGCGCAATACCTCTTCTTCCTCCTGAAACCCGAAAACCAAGAACTAGCGGAGAAGCACGGCTTCAGACCTGCAAGCTCCAGCGTGCCCTTGGATCAAACCTTGTTCAATCCTTCAAACGGGGTCCAATACGAGATTCGCGTACCCGTTTTGAAGCCTTTGAAGGGAGAAGTGATGGAAGCGATCTTTACGGCTTGGGTCAAGGTCAGGAACACGGGGATCTGAGGAGTCAAAGGGGTGAATGGTTCTGAAATTAACAAAGCCAGCTAGCCTCTCTGATTCCATCGTTTGGGTCACGCTCGGTGCATTCGTCGTATTTGTCTTGCTTCCCACTTTCTATCTAATCTCCTACGTCTTTCTAAGGTGGGACGAAGTATGGGTTGAGGTCTTCGCAAATCCGATTATTGGAGATGAAAATTGGAAGCAAATCCTTAAGGTTCTCTTCTTTTCATTCCGATTGTCCCTCTCCACGGTCGCTTTTGACCTAGTCTTCGGAATACCTACGGCCTATGTCCTGGCTAGAAAGAGGTTCCGCGGCAGAAGCCTCCTAGAAGATGTGGTAACTCTTCCCTTGGTTATCCCTACTTCAGGGTTTGGCTTCGCCACCCTCATAACGTGGACGACCGTTGCTGGGATAGGAGGGCTCATTGGTCTAAGATCAGGTCTAATCCCCCTGAACTCCGTGGTACCATTCGTCAACGTTCCTTTCATACTTTTCATCGTCCATGTTGCCCTCACATTCCCTTACATCGTCCGAACTCTTGAGACAAAATTCGAGTCAATAGACGTCACATTCGAGACAGCTTCCAGAACATTAGGGGCAAGCCCGCTTACGACCTTCAGAAACATACTGTCCCCCTTAGCCATTCCAGGTATCTTCTCGGGATCGGTCCTAGCCTTCGCGCGTTCCCTTGGAGAGACGGGTGCAACCCTTATTGTATCCGGTGTGAGCTCAACAGCATCGATAGCGATAGTCAGGTGGACATCAGAGTTTAAGCTAGCAACGGCCTCTTTTATGGGAAGCCTCTTGGTCGTAATTGCTTGGGTGATAATTCTTCCAGTGGAACTGTATATGGGCCGAAGAGCCGGCGGTTTCTCCATTTCATATCAGCTGCCTATGTCTCTATCGAGAAAGCTCATGACTTTTGAGAGATTCGCCTCTAGAAGGCTAACCCGTGTTAAAGATTTCATTCCGTTGATCGTTGTGGCAGTAACTGTGATAGTTCCGATAGTCGTGGTACTGAACTCCGTGATACTCTACTGGTCAGCAGATCCCTATACTGGCAAGGTTCAGGGGGGAGTGTTGTATCAGCTGTTCGGCCCGTCTAACTACTTTGCTTCCGTGCTTCAGGCAACTTTGACCTCAATGATTGTAGCCCTGACTTCAACGTACACTGCAACATGCATAGCGATCCCTCTTGCCTTCATCATAGAGAGAAGATGGTACGGAGACTTCATCAGAACCATACTCAAGGTACCACTGATAATCCCCACATCCTCTCTAGGCCTGTCTGTCCTCCTGCTCTGGGGATCCAGCGGCCTCAACTTAGTGAGATCGGGGATATGGTTGATAATCCTTACTCACATCGTCTTCTCAGTACCAGTAATAGTTGAGTCTATTATCCCTGCATACGAAGGGTCTGAGATCCAGATGTACGAGGATTCAGCTCGAACGCTTGGTGCAACAGCCTACGATGCTATTGAAACGGTCTCTCTCCCGTTGATCAAGGGAGGAATTCTTACAGGCTTT
>CAZBDB010000094.1:0-5208 GCA_964490655.1 uncultured Candidatus Bathyarchaeia archaeon
AGTATGTTGAGTACTGGCATCCTAGTCTCAACCATTTCGGTCCCCATGCCGCCTGTACCAACGCTTTGATGGGAGTTGCGCCTCGTCAGTTTATCGGATACAACACCCATGTAATGCTTCACACATGCGGTGACCCCGTAGATGCTGTGCGACTTCAAGACTGGAACGTTGATGACCTTGAGTTTCCCGTTGTTGTAGGACTTCGTCTCAGGATTCCAGATCCCAAGTTTGAAGCTGATGTAAGTTCCGAACTTTGTGCTGAACTTCGGGTAGGATACCATTATCCCCGTCACGGAGTTAGCGGTTTCGTTGACGATGTACCCATCATCAAGGTCCCCATCAGAATACTCATTTGTCTTTTCGGTTGTTATCGTGTCCCAGAGGTAGGTCGAGACCTTATGGGAAGCCGAATACATATCGACGACTGTCTGGACCGACTGGGAATGGTTCTCGGCGTTGTTGTATCTCCAATCAAGGCTTCCACCGCTCCCTTGAGCCCCGTACTGAGCCTGACCATTGTCGGCCACGACAATCTCCCCGATGAAACCGTTTGGATGGTCTAGGATCGCCTCGATTATAGCCCTCAAAAGGTCGGTATTCGTCCCGCCTCTCTGATCCCATTGAGAGTTCACCTTTATGATGATGACATCATCCTTGGCGATCAGCCCGTCCGGGTCCTTATTCTTTCCGGTCACATCGGATTTGTAGAAGGACAACTCATATCGGCCCATGAGATCTACCAACTCACCGAAGCTACCATCATAGCCATTGGTTCCCGCCACAACGAAGATGTCAGCGGTAGGCTCAACCGTGGCAAGACGCCCCTCCAAAGTCAATTCAGTAACTTCCTCGGGCTCTTCTGTTCCAGCTTTGAATATTTCCCACAAAGATAAAGACCCCACCGTGACAACTAACAAGATCGCCGTCACAGCTATAATTTTCTTTCTCCCGAAATCTGTTCCTGTCAACCTCTGTGGTATTGCCAGCAGAAAAGGAAGCACCCAAGTTGTGAGCCATATGTAGACGTTCGCAGCCGCCGCCTTCTGGCAGGGATAAACAACCCTGGTCGGCCTTGTGCCCGTTCTGAGCAATAACCAGATCAGAGTAAGCGGACCTATAAAGAATTCAATGCGGAGTGTCTTGCTTAGCCTATCCTTGACGGAAAGAATCCTCATAACAGATTACTACTATGCCAATCTATTAAAGGTGAAGCTGGCTGTGACTTGATCCATGCTAGCTAGCTAATAGGGAAAACCTCGAGGCCGAATTG
Source organism: uncultured Candidatus Bathyarchaeia archaeon (assembly GCA_964490655.1). Taxonomy (GTDB): domain Archaea; phylum Thermoproteota; class Bathyarchaeia; order Bathyarchaeales; family WAQA01; genus CAZBDB01. The sequence goes on from CAZBDB010000094.1 coordinate 1,271, forward strand.
AACAAGCAACGATAAGGTACGTGTTCATGGGCAAGACTCTGGGAGGATAACGGGGAGGGGGATACGAGAAGTACGCCCAGTCCGAGGCGTACAAGGAGGGGATAAGGAAGCTGCATGAACTTGCAGAGGAGGTCAACCTTGCCATAATGTGCCTTGAAAGAAGCCACAGATACTGCCATAGGAGGTTCATATCTGAGACGCTTGAGAAAATGGGCGTAAAGGTGGTCCACTTGGACGCTCGGGCTAAAGATTGAGCCTCTTCGCTATGTTCTGATACTTCTCCTTTCTGTACCGCTCCGTCAGCCTGATAATCTTCAGATTATACTGGTAGAACCTCTCATAATCTATACTTCCGGTCTCTATGTCTAAAACGCCTTTCCGAGCCGCCACAATCCTTCTGTACATGCTCATCCGCTTCTCATTCGACGGTATGAGATAGAGGAATAAGTTGCGTCGCCTACCCGGATCCGATCGGCTGCCAACCCTCGCCACAATTGTGCCTTTGTCCATTACCCTAGGAGCAGCACTCTGAGACTTGACGATGTAGCCCTCGTCTTCAGCGATTCTAGTTAGCAGTTCACAGTCGATCTCCTCGGAGAAGTTGATTCTAATGGAATCGATTGTGATCCTCTCAATCTTCTCAACGCCTAGAGGCAGATCCTGAGATAAGCTTCCGCCCTCGTCGAAAAGTTCAGAGATGACATCGAAGAGGGTTCTCGTACTCTTATCTTTCAACTCAACCATCCTCCATAACGACGTTAGTGCTAGAAATTCAGTTGGTAGAGCTGCTTTGGATTATCGTGGAACCACATCTTGGCTATGTCGACGGCTTCACTCTCGGTCATCAGTCCATCTTCGATGCGGCGTCCCAAGACCCTAGCGATGTCCTCCCTCGCCATCACGAGATGACCGTAGACCTTCTCGATGGGTATGTTATAGTCCCCGCCGAAGGCTATGATCTTGTTGATCGGCACCAAATCAATCAATTCATCAAGCGCTGAACATGTGATCCTTTGAGAGATTATATGACACCAGCAGAGGTTGAGCCAGACGTTGGGGAAGTTCTTCCCGATGATCATCGCCTCTCTGACGTAGGGGATTCCAAGATGATAGACATCGAACTTTGTCTTGGGATGCCTACTCAGGATTGGGATCATGTGCTGCGGATCCAAAGTTCGGAAGTCACCCCACATCCCAGTGTGGACAGCAACCACCAACCCGAGGTCAGCAGCCATGTCCAGCATCTCCCTCACGAGGAATGAGTAAAGAGAGTTCATCTGCGGGAGCTCCTTTCGCTCGTTTAGCATTAGCTTTTCGAATAGGGCCCTTGCCTGACTAGTATTGGGCTCACCGTAAGGTCTGGACGCCATCTTGATCCCGACCACACCTTCAGACTTCCACGCTTCAAGACCTTTCCGGACTAGATGTAAGTAGTCGTCTATCGTCCTTACTTTTTCACCTAGGTTTGTTGCTGATTCCTCTATGCTCTTCTTCGATCGAACGGCTGCATAGTTGTCGAGAGGCATCAAAGGGATCAATAGATCTAGGTCATAGTCCGTCCGGTTGGACTGGGTCAAGGAGACCCTGATTCTGCACTTCTCTCGGAGAATCCGATGGTAGATTCCTTTGGTGTTAGCGGCTGCCATCCGCTCCGAGAGGGCTTTGTAATTATCTTCATTAATATCATCAAAACTGTAGAACTCCTCAGCCGCTATGAAGGCTGGACGAGCATAGGTTCCGTATCTGATGTGTTTCAAGTATGGAGCGAACATCTCCCAACGCTTCTCAAGCGGGATAGTCGGATCGTGAATTCTCTCCCAATCCTCTTTGGGCATACCCGCCGCGAAGAGGTCTTCCCGAGTATAGTGGCTGAATAGGGTAAAGACATCAACACTATGTTTCAACCGAACCTCCTCGGGAGGTATATGTTCATGTGCATCCACGATCTCGAATTCCTCGAAGGCTCTGAAGAGACTCTCTTCTACGGGCGAAAGCTTCATGACTCTATCCTCTTTCTTATGGCAAAGATATCCATCGTTGCTTATGTTCTTTGTTGCGTTGTCAACGCTCTTCTAGAGCATTGTTTTTAAGGGTGATCGCAGAAAGAAGGGTGATCAACAGAAGAGGCTGACCTATTGCATTCTATCCCTATCTCCGAAGAACTATGGGATTGGATGACGCAGTTTGCATACCAGTACAGCTATCTGGGTGTATTTCTCGTAAGCCTGATAGGCGCACTATCCGTGGTCTTCCCGATTCCGTACACGATCATCATATACCTCTTAGGCAGCTCGCTCGACCCCTTCATCATCGCAATTGCAGGCGGCTTAGGATCAGCAGTCGGCGAACTCTCGGGATATATCTTGGGCTATTACGGGAGAGCTGTGATAAGCGAAGAAAGGAAGAGAAATATGGATTTCATGTTAAAGATCTTCAATCGCTACGGAGCAGCCGCAATCTTCATATTCGCCCTCACACCGCTTCCCGATGACCTTCTCTTCATACCTCTCGGAATTATGCGTTACAAGTTTGTCAAAGCCTTCATACCAACCATCCTAGGCAAAACGCTGATGTGCTTTACCCTCGCGATGGGAGGCAGATTATCGATAACCATGATCGAAGGATTTCTCGGCGAAGGGGGTTGGTGGGGGACAGTCGCCACAACGGTCCTCCTCATCGTAATTGTAACGATTATGCTTAGGATCGACTGGGAAAAGATGTTCACGCAATACGTCGAGAGAAGAGAGAAAGAGCCCAAAACATAGAAGTGGCAAAACGGGTGTCGCCTGAATAGGCCTTCTCTTCATCAAACATGATTGAAAGACTTTTGGGCTGCAGGATTACTGCGTTCCTCTTGCGGAGATCTGATTTGAAAAGTCACGTCCGCAAGATTCGGGAAAAGGTTCAAATGTTGAATCGGTCGAATAATCCTACGTGGACGATGAAGTGATCGAGGTAGTTTGACTTCTTATGGGATGATGACACCTGTCTCACCTGAGTCCACAAATAACTGCAATCTAAACGATTGGAGTCGTTAAGCTCGTAGAGACCAATAGCACCGCTTCATGGGTCATTTTGGGGAAATCGCTTGAACTATTACTTGCACTTTCGTCTTTGATAAGACACGGCAGATATGCACTACGTCTATGAGTACTCTCGGAAAGTGTAGTTGCATTTTGTGCATCTGAAGAACTGCGTTGTAGACTCGTCTGCTCCTCTGGTTTGAACTTGCCAGACGTAGGCTTGGTTGTTTCCGCACTTAGGGCACTCAATCGTCACCGTAGGAAGAGTCTTCAGCTTCTGCTCCTCTTTTCCAATCACCACTATTGGCTCTTGTGGGGTGCGATCTACCGTCCTTGAGATGGGAATGGGGGTCTCAGCCGCCTTCTCGAAACCACACTTCGGACAGCTGAGAACTAGCTTTCTTTCACCGCTGCCGCTCTCCTTCTTTGTTGGAACGAGCCTTCTTCCACAATCAGGACAGAACTCCATACCCCAACCACCCAACCCTTAACCTTCACACGCAGTATTAATCAGACATTCACGATGGCATTTTCGGAGAGAAATGCCACTACTTAGATATAAACTTTGTTTAGGATGTCGCCTAGCGATTCGTCATCGTTTGATTATGATCTACCTTCACATGAATATGGAATGCCGTTTATCGTGAGCGCTGTGTCCCGCGCAACTAACACTCAGCCTCACAGACGAGCAAACGCTCTTCTCTGCTGAGTTCTCTCTCAACGCGGTGTTTACGCGCTCACGCCCGCCGTGTCCCACGTCTGGGTAAACCTTTCTTCAATGGTGGGTGAGTGTTCATCCTCCTCTGTCAGGTCCGTCTGCGTGGGCCCATGCTGGGTCCCGGCGGGATTGCCAATCTATGCTTCATTACACCTCCATAAAAACTTGATGGAGTCCTTCATGCGCGAACGGGCTTG
>CAZBDB010000095.1:0-5197 GCA_964490655.1 uncultured Candidatus Bathyarchaeia archaeon
TTCTGGAGTTGATCAGAAGACTAGGCTGTGTGCAGATAGATACGATCAACGTCGTTGAAAGAAGCCATTACCTGGCTCTCTGGAGCCGACTTGGGCCATACAATAAGGAACATCTGGATCAGCTCTTGTATCCAGATCGGGAAGTATTCGAGTTCTGGGCTCACGCAGCTTCCATCATTCCTATGGAACACTATCGATATTTCATCCACTCAATGAAACAACACAGAAAGGGATTGAAGGCTAGAGCCGAAAAACATCTCAAGGAGAAAGCGTATCTCCTGGATGAGGTGCTAGATGAAATCCGTGAGAAGGGACCCATGAGCTCAAGCGACTTCAAAGATGAAAGGAAGAGGAAGAGACGTGGCTGGTGGGACTGGAAGCCTGCAAAGACCGCCTTGGAGATGCTATTCAACTCAGGAGTACTCATGGTAGCATACCGAAAGAACTTCCAGAGATACTACGACCTAACAGAGAACGTTCTCCCGTCCCGCATTGATACGACTGAGCCCACGGAGGAGGAGAGAAGGCGGCTCTTCGTACAGAAGGCCATCGATGCATTGGGGGTTGCCAAGCCGAGAGACGTATCTAGCTATTATTATCAGTGGGGGGCGATGGGGTCACTGAGGGGAGGAGCCTTGGAGGAGACCTTTCAGCAGCTGTTGAATGACGACGTGTTGGGAGAAGTGATCATCGAAGGGGTCAGTGAGCCATATTACATGCTCACCACAGATTATGAAGTTGCTCGAGAGGTGGCTGAAGATGAGACTGCAAGCTTCGATGAGGTCACATTCTTGTCGCCGTTCGACAACCTAACTTGGAGCAAGGACAGAGACAGGACGTTGTTCAATTTCGTCCCGAAGCTCGAGGCATACATCCCCAGCAAGAAGAGAAAGTATGGATACTACAACATGAACATTCTTTATGGAGACCGGCTTATCGGCAGACTTGACCCGAAGGCTCACCGTGATAAGAAACTACTCGAGGTGAAACTGCTCCATTTTGAAGAGGACTTCAAACCTGACTCAGCATTCGAAGCGAAACTAGCAGATGCGTTCAGAAGCTTCGCGGAATTCAACGGGGCAGACGAGATACTGCTTCGAAAGGTAATTCCAGAGAACATTCGGCTGAACATCTCGGACTTCTAATTGTCAAAAGCTTTATCTTCATTCTGGTTAGATTCACTATCCGGTGGTTCGATGCCTCTGACCGTTAGATGGGATGACGGGGTTTCAGTTGAGTATGGTGAAACTAGAGTAATCTTTGATCCCCAGAAGAACAATCACAGTCACTCCAGCATTTTCATTACACATGCCCATTTCGACCATTCAAGGGGCCTGAGCTTTGCGGATGGCGAAAAGGTTTCAACAGAAGAAACCAAGGAGATCGTCCAAGCCTATGGGAAAGTCGTTGACCGTTGGAGGCCTCTTCCAATAGATGGAAGAGTTAAGATGGAAGATTTAGAAGTTGTCTCCCACAATGCTGGACATGTTCTGGGATCAGCGCTGTACGAAGTGGTCACGCCGGAGGGCAACGTTGTCTATACGGGCGACCTCCAATTCAGAGACAGCTTCACCTTGAAAGCGGCTGAACCAATCTCATGCGATGTCCTCATAATTGAAACTACGTTCGGCTCGCCGGGCTTCAGCTTCCCCGAAAGGGAAACAGTTGCACGAAACATGGTTCAATGGGCTGAAGAAACAATAAAGAGCGGCAAGGTACCCACCTTCAAAGCTGATTCACTAGGAAATGCTCAAGAGATCACCAAAGCCTTCAATACACTGTCAAAACTACCAGTAATGGTTCATTGGCGGATAGCCCAGATCAACGAGATCTACAATGCCAGGGGACAAGGCTTGGAGTTCCTAGACGCGAGATCGGAAGAGGCTTCTGATGTGATTTCCTCAGGTGAATGCGTCTTTATAACACCCAAAAACGTCAGCCTAGCTAATCACCCAGAACTAGAGCCAGCTCTAGTATCAGGATGGGCTGTATGGGCGAAACAAGATAGAAACGCCTTTGCTTTGAGCGACCACGCCGACTTTGGTCAGCTCATGGAGTTCGTCGACTCTTGCACACCCAGAACCGTTCTCACCTGTTTCGGGCGTGAGCGCGACACAATCTTCGCGAATCAGGTTCAACGGCGCCTAAGAATCGAAGCTAGACCCTTAAAGCTTATTCCAACAGAGTTTGTATCTGAACAAGTGAAGCCAAGAGTTAGGTCTTGCATGAAGGAGATATTGAAAGCTATGAGAATGCCTGGGTTCGTCTATTCTGAAAGATGGATCAACGATGAGATGAGGTCGCTGGGCTTCTCAGATCATGAAGCCCTTGAAGCCTTGGACAGATTGACCCGAATAGGAATGCTAAAAGCTTCAAGAAATGCAGTGGAAAATGGGTAGATTACTTCCTTCGAAGACCATTCAAGACTTCGTCAACACTTCTAAACTCTTTGTCGGGCAGTTGGTTTAGAAGCATAGAAGCATGGACCCTCTTGTTCTCAGTTAGGTCTATCACCTTCCATCCCTGATCCTTGATGAGTTCCTGTTTCGTGGCGGGAAACTCGGCGTCCTCCTTCAGAACCTCTTTCAGTGACTGTTGACCTTTGGCCTTGGTCACTGGGGAAAAACTTTTTGTCTGCTTGTATATCTTGTATCGGGCGGCGTCTTTGTACATCCTTATGTTATGAAAAGAAACGGCCGCGGTTCTACGGTCTCTGCTCATTATTCTTCTGTCGACCTCCACTAATTCTTCGTCTGTAAACTGGTATACATTGTGCTCTCCTTTGCCAAAGACACGTGTGTAGACGGTGTCAGAGTCTACAGCTGGTTCCTCTCTGGAAAGATCAGCGCAGTGGATGATGCCGTACTCTTGCATCAAGGCAATCAAAGGGGATGGGAGGTGTTCTTCCTTCCCTCGCCTCACCTCCCAAACGATTCTGATCCCTTTGAGATCTACGCTTCCAAAAAAGTTCCTCACCGACTCAATCTTCTCGTCGTTGAAGTTTAGCCATGAGGGAGTCTCCAAGACCAGAAACCTTGATCTCAGACCTCTGCAGATATCGGTCATGACCTTAAGCGTGTAGAAGGCTTCTTTGTCGGGCTCCAATTTGTGTTCATGTGTGACATTCTTATGACATCGGACCGAGAACTCAAAGTCCTGGGGAACCCTACTTCTCCAAGATTGTACAGTCTGAAAGTTCGGGATCTCATAGAAGGTCGAGTTGACCTCGACGAAGTTGAAGGCTCTGGCATAGGCTTCAAGCGGCCTCAATCCCGGAACTTGAAAGTATGCCCATCCCCCGGCTCCGATCAGGAATTCCGTCATCTCTTGATCCTTCAATACCAAAATGTGAGGAAGCGCTTTTATTAATAGCGACTACAGATAGGATTCTGGTAAGTGCGGATCTTGGCCGACTTGATCATGGGAACAAGCGGGTGGTCATACAAGGAGTGGGTCGGTCCCTTCTACCCGAAAGCTGCAAAGATGTTCAGCTACTACGCTCGGTTCTTCAATACTGCCGAGATCAACTCAACCTTTTATCGCTATCCATCTAGGGCGGCCATGTACGGCCTGTACAGAACGTCCCCGAAGGGCTTTGTTTTCTCTGCCAAGCTCCCGAGGCTGATAACTCATGAAAAACGTCTCGATCCGGCATTGAAGGTTGAGAATGACCTTTTGCGTTTCTTGGAGCTCCTCAACCCGCTCAAGGCGAGCGGCAAACTAGGCTGTCTGCTGATCCAGTTGCCACCGAGCTTTGTCTACGAGCGGGATCTTGAGAATCTTGTGGCTTTTCTAGGGATGTTACCAAACGGTTACGAGTTTGCTGCCGAGTTTAGGGATCACTCTTGGATGCGGAACGACACATGGGATCTGCTTAAGAGGCACAATGTGGCCTACTGCATCGTAGACGAGCCATTACTTCCTCCTGAAGTTCACGTAACGGCTGATTTTGCATACTTCCGGTGGCACGGCAGAGGCGCGAGACCTTGGTATGACTACCGTTACAGCAGAGAAGAGCTTGAAGAGTGGGTGCCGCGAGTAGAGAAGACAAGGAACGAGGTAGACAAGATTTATGGGTACTTTAACAATCACTATCACGGCTACGCTGTTGAGAACTGCATAGAGATCTTGGAGATGCTTAATGCGGCAAAGCCGGAACACAGCAGGATTAAGGAAAGAATAATCCAACATAGTGCGAGGAGAAAGCCATTACATTACGAGAAGAAATTGGAGGAATTTGGGTTCGGTGTTTCAGAACCAGACATTGAAGACCTCATTCTGCAGTTGACTGACACACGCCGTCTGGAAAGGGGAAGAGAAATAGAGGATGAAGAGATTGCTATAGAAGAACCATCAGATAAGACGATCACGGCCAAGATAAGAGATTACGTCATTGAGCTGGATCTTGAAAGGAAGGTGTTGAAACACGACTGCGACGATTGGCGCAAAGGGTTAGGAATGAAGCGGATGTGCAAGCATGTCGTAGCGCTTCTTCTTGCGATTCCAGAAGAAGAATCAAAGAAGATCCTGAGAGACATTTCGGGGAAAAAGGACAACTGGAGATTCCGAATACTGCCGAGACCTTAGTGGAACCGTAATATGTTATTTCGAATTCAAGGGCCATTTCCTCTCCGTCTTGCTCACGTCGATTATACTCACCATCAATATCAGCTGAGGTTGCTCGATTCGAACGGCTTTTCAGGTGCTGCTTTATCAGTGTAGCTGTCTTCTTCTTGTCCACACTTAGCGCAACTACTCCCTCAAACACACTGGACAATGTAGACACGAAAGCGGTGGCTCGAAGACGTTAGCTGTGGTCTCATTTTGGGGGTCCACGCCATGAAGGGACCAAAGTCAAGCAGATACAAAGCTTTTAAAGCCAAGAACATCCTTAGTGTCTAATCCAGAGATAATTGCGATGGTCACTTGCACTAAGTGTGGCACCGAGAGCGTGGAAGGTGCAGAGTACTGTGTCAGTTGTGGTGCGGCGCTTTATCCTAAGGAGAGGAGAGAGAAAGAAGAAAAGACGTGTTTTGGCCCTGAACGCCGTGTTGAAGATGAATGTTTCGGGCTTCCTCGTGGAGGGGCAATTGCAGGCATCATCTTTGGGGCGTTCATCATCATTCTTGGGCTGGCGATGTTCTTGGGACAAGATATCTGGGAGTTGATCGGGCCTTTTGCTGCAGTAATCATCGGA
>CAZBDB010000096.1:0-1949 GCA_964490655.1 uncultured Candidatus Bathyarchaeia archaeon
CACTGTTTCTGGTGTCAAAACCCCGAAGGCATCCATCTCAAGCCAGAAATCATGTTCTATCCCGAAAGATGCATCGGCTGCGGCCGTTGCCTCACCGTCTGTCCACAAGGAGCCCATGTGGTGCGGGACGGCAAGCATGTCTACCTCCGTCAGAAATGCGTGGTTTGCGGCAAATGCACGGAGACATGTTATGCCGGCGCGCTTACGCTCACTGGAAAGTTGATGACGGTTGACGAAGTCATGGAGGAAGTCTTGAAGGACAGAATATTCTACCAAGTTTCTAATGGTGGTGTGACGCTTTCAGGAGGAGACCCGAGTATACAATATGATTTTTCACGAACAATCCTTGAACGATGCAAATCTGAGGGGTTACACACTGCCATTGAGACGGCGGCTAACTGTCGATGGAAGAGTTTGGCGACGCTGCTGCCGGTGACAGACCTCGTTATGATGGACATCAAACACCTTGATCCAGAGAAGCACCAGGAAGTGACTGGGGTTTCGAATAGGGTCATCTTGGAAAATGCAAGGCGGCTGGCGAAGACGGGCAAGCCGCTCATCATTCGTGTGCCTGTTGTGCCAAAAGTAAACGATACCCCAGAGGAAATCAGAGAGATCGCCCGATTCGTCCGAACCTTTCCAAATCTCCAATATCTTGAGCTCTTGCGATTCCATCGCTTCGGCGAAGGCAAGTATCATGCTCTTGGGGTCTATTATCCCGCCAGCTGCTTGAGAACGCCCGCAAAAGACAAAATGAGGAAACTAGCAGCGGCAGTCAGGAAAGTCGGCATCAAGGTGCGAGCTGGGTAGGCCAAAGATTCGTTATTCTTATATCTGTGCCGCGACACCTAGAATAGACCAACGACCTAGTAGCGAGGACTAGAAGTGGACATGGCAACTGCTGAGTTGACGTACAAGCAGCGCTTGGCTGCGCTGTGTGAAACGAAGATGAAACAGACGCGTGAGAAGCAAGAGATACTCAGAGTTATGGATCAAGATGATCACGGTAGGATTCTTCCGCCGCCGGAGTTGAGAGAGATAACTGAGTACATGGGGCCATCCGGTGAAATGGTTAGAGATGTGAAGATGAAAGGTTTTGAGCCCAAGAGCAACCATCCAAGCGGAGGATTCTTCGGTCCAAAGGCATGCGGAGAAAACTTCAGATGCTTTCTGGATGCTCATCCGGTCTATGTTGACCCGATGAGTTCGCTGGCTGGCGGATACATGGCCTACTTCATGGGCTATCGGAAACCCAGCTGGAACCCAGACTTCGATTTCTCACATCTACAAGAGGAACAAAGGAAATACGGGCTCTACCCTGGCATCGGCGCCACCCAGCATCTTTGCCAAGATATGACAATCGGATTCGAACTCGGCTGGGGAGGACTCCTTGAAAAGGTGCGCCACTATCGGAAGGTCAACCCTGAATCTGCAGATTTCTATGACGGTCTGGAGAGTGTCATGCTTGGCGTCCAGGATTGGGTGCGTCGTCACGTCGAGGAGGCAAAGGACACGGCGAGGACAGAGCAGAACCCAACATTGCGCCGGAATCTTGAGGAGATGGCTGAGATCAACGAGCGGTTGCTGACTGATCCACCTCGAACGTTCCGCGAAGTCTGCCAATGGATAGTCTGGTACCAGATGATAGCCCGCATGTACAACGGCAGCGGGTCGATGGGCCAGATCGACCTATGGCTACGTCCTTATTATGAACGAGACGTGGCGGCAGGTATTTTGACAGATGAAGAGGCGATTTTTCATCTCGCTTGCCTGTTTCTGAATGACACACAATACTATCAGCTGGGGGGCCCTGACGCTAGTGGTAGAGACGTGACCAGTGGGGTTTCTTTCCTTGTATTGGAAGCTGTCCACCTTTTGAAGGCGCCCGCAAACATCGGCATCTTCTATTGGAAAGGGCTAGATCCAAGACTGCTTCGTAGAGGAGTCGA
>CAZBDB010000096.1:2049-5184 GCA_964490655.1 uncultured Candidatus Bathyarchaeia archaeon
TGAAACGAGGCATCGACGTTATCCGGGAAGGACTCGACTTCCACATGAAACACATGCACGAGGTCTTCCCGGAGTTGGTACTAGATCTCCTATGTTACGGCCCGATCGAGAAGGGCTTAGATTCTTCTCATGGAGGGGTCGAATACTACAACCTGTGTCTGGATGGTGCTGCCATTGGCACTGTAGCCGACTGCTTCGCTGCAGTAGAGCAACGAATCGAGAAGGAAAGCCGCCTAACTTGGGAAGAGCTGCTCAGACATCTGGACGATGACTTCAAGGATGCCGAGGATGTGCGACTGATGCTGCACAACATCCCTCGCTATGGTCGCGGCGGAACTAGGGCTGATGAATGGGCTATCAAGATCGCCCAAACCTTTACACGCTTGCTTAAGGAAAAGCCGACTCCAGCAGGATTCAACATGATCCCTGGATTGTTCTCATGGGCTTCCATGATCTCGATGGGACAAACGATCGGCGCTACACCGAATGGCAGACACGCTCATGCGCCTATCTCTCAAGGAGCCAATCCTGATCCAGGCTTTCTTGAAGGCGGCAGCGCGCCTACCGCAATGGCAGCAGCAGTAGCGTCTGTGCAGTGTGGCTATGGCAATACTGCGCCGCTGCAGCTGGATATGGATCCGATTCTCGCAAAGGGAGAAGAAGCCTTAGCAAAGATCGAGGCGCTCATCCGCGGCCACTTCGCGATCGGCGGAACCATGATAAACATGAATGTCATCGATAAGCAACAGATTCTTGAGGCTCATGAGCACCCATCCGAATATCCCAACTTGATCGTGCGCGTCACGGGCTTCAGCGCCTATTTCGCCAGCTTATCAAAGAATCTCCGGCAGCTGGTTGTAGACAGAATAGTCGCTGAAAGCTGATGGCATTAGAAGAACTTATTTCAGATCATGCATAGAACGAAGCTTACAACTGCAGGGCAGATAGGAGCGTACACACGTTACCAGATTGCTGTGTATTTTGGACTTTCAAACGTATTTGATTAAGTATGGATAATAGACCGCATCACAAAAGGAGAGCACTGCGTTTTGGGTTATGATAGGGCTTTAGCAGCATTGAACCTAGAAGGGACGGACAGAATTCCCAGCTTTGAGACTGTTGATCATCCGGATTTCATCAGAGAGGTCAGCGGAATCGACCCCTATAAGCATCCCATCAAAGCATACGCTGCGCTGTATAAAAGATTGGACATGGACATGGCTCTTCTGGTGCCTACGAGCAATCGCATCGTTAACATTGGACGCCGAGGAGCAGTTGTGGATGCAGATGAAAAAGCTGCGTATACTAAATGGGGTGTAACTGCCAGTAGGTGGAGCATGGAGGAGCCTTTCCATACTATGGAGGAGATACTGGACTATGACCCGCGCCAGGACCCCAGGCTCGGCGTATCTGAGAACATCATTTCCTGGAGGAGAGCTCAGGAGATTGTTAAGGAAACGACTCTGGTGCCAGCATTATACTACACGAGCCTTTTCATGTTTTTGATCATGAGAGACTACAAGATTGGTTGGCGGTGGCTGGCTAGACTAGTGTATACAAGACCTAAGGATCTTGACAAGTTGTTAGCCAGGTTCGCCGAGGTGTCAATACGCAATGTAGAAGCGTGGTCGAAGGAGGACGTGAAGGTCTTCATATTCCATGATGATCTCGCAAGCTACAACGGGCTTGTCATGTCGTCCAACTGGCTTAGAGAACACGTCTTACGATGGTACAAGAAGATATGGGAGCCAGCAAAGAGGAAAGGCATCAAGGTGATTTTTGTCTCTGATGGCAACTACAGCCTGTTGATAGATGACATTGTAAGATTGGGTGCAGATGGCCTTATGATAGATCACACAGTAAACCTTCAAGAAGTGGGGGAAAAGTATGGGAAGGATAAGCTGATCATAGGAAACGCCGGTGGAGGCATATTGACCTTCGGAACAGAGAGGGAAGTCGTCTCAGAGGTAAGGCGATGTGTGAGTCAGGGAGGCGATTGCCCGGGTTACTTCTTCAAGGTTGGTGAGGATATACCCTACAACGTTCCCCTGAGCAATGTAAGAGCGTACTTTAATGCCTGCAGGAAATACGGTTTGAGGAATCCTCATCCTGATATTGTGTGAGTTCATCTCATCGGAGAATGGGCCATCTCGTTGTGGAAAGTACTGTGTGAGGAGTCCCAGAGTGGTAAGAAGGTTGGCCTTCGTCTTGTTTCATTGATCCACTTTGATCTTGATTCTTCTAGTTTTGCTGTTGACGATTCTAAACGCCGCTATATCGTGATTGATGGATGAGATTATGAGCCAGATGTTTTCAGGCCAGAGTTTCATATACTTGGTGTCAGTCACAGATGGTTGTGGAGCAGCAGGATGAGAATGAAAGAATCCGACAAGTTCCATGCCTTCTCTCTCAGCTTCTGATAGTAATTTCAAGAATCCCTCCGGATCGATCCGGAAATTGATGATTGACTCTAAAACATTGTGGACCGGTACGATCTTTCTGACAATAGGACCTTCACTTCTTTGATCCCCAAATAGAATGCCGCACGCCTCGTTGGGGTATCTCTTTCTTGTCTCCTCAATGAGTGCACTTTTATGTTCTTTCTTTAGACAGATAATCATAGGCCCGGCTTTCTCATTCAACGATTGAACTTGGAATCTTCAATTCATCCATTACTATCTGGCCGTAGAAATCGTAGGCGTCTTCTTCGCTTTTTGCGCCTTCGATTATCATTATTCCGCTATTCATAATGCTTGCTGTTCCATTAGCGCCAGCATCGAATGTTGTGCCTAGATCAGCCCTGACCTTTACGTTAAAGCCTTTGCTCATCAGGATGGGGTAGAGATCATCCATATTCAATCCTAGGTTTGCCTTTGGTGTGACGACGAAGACTCTTTTTCCTTCTCTCCCGCAGACCTCGTTAATCAGTCTGTGCTTAAGTGTCATCGGTGGTTCAGACGCCTCTGTGCCGCACACTGGACAGCTCTCAGATTTCGAGAGTTCCACCTCTTCAAACTTCATATTCCCAATATCACAGTGAAGTATCTTGCCTGCTAGACTGGGTTTCTTTCCAAGAATCAGCTTTATAGCCTCGGACACTTCGATGCTGGCTATGATTGATAGAATGGAAGGGTG
>CAZBDB010000097.1:0-2970 GCA_964490655.1 uncultured Candidatus Bathyarchaeia archaeon
GTTGTAGCGAGGTCCTGCCCGGTCATGATGAAGCTTCCGTCCCCTGCTATATCTACCACGAACTTGTCGGGACAAGCCACCTTGGCTCCGATCGCGGCTGGAAATCCGAAGCCCATCGTCCCGAGGCCGCCCGAGCTCATGAAGGTTCTAGGTTTGTAGACCTTGAAGTACAATGATGCCCACATCTGGTTCTGTCCCACCTCAGTCGTCGCGATGGAGTCTTCTGGAATGAGCTTCCTCAACTCCTTCATCAGGAGTGGCGGCTTCAGCTCCTCCCCAGCTGATTCGACCTCGTCTCTGTATTGTTCCCTTACCTCTTTGACCCTTTTAGACCACTTCGTCTCCTTTTTAGTCGCCCGATTGGCGACGACTTTGTATATAGCTGTCAGAGCTTTCTTCGCGTCTGCGACGATAGGTACGTCAATTTCGACGTTCTTCCCTATCTCAGCCGCGTCTATATCGATGTGGATTATCTTAGCATCTGGACAGAACGTGTCGAGGGTTCCTGTAGACCTGTCGGAAAACCTCGTTCCAACCGCGAAGAGCACATCAGTGTCCGAGATGAGCTTATTCGCCACATGAGAGCCGTGCATGCCGACGCAACCAAGTGCTAAGGGATGGTTCTCAGGAATGCATCCCTTCCCCATTAAGGTCGTCGCAACTGGCGCCATCAGAAGCTCAACCAATGTTAGAAGCTCAGATGAAGCGTTCGATAGGATGACTCCGCCTCCGGCCAGTACTACAGGTCTCTCAGCGTTCAGGAGTAGATCAGCAGCCCTCTTCACTTGCAGAGGATGTGGCTCTGTGACTGGCCTGTATCCTCCAATCTGAACCGGCTCTGAAAACTCCATGTCAGCCTTCTTTACCTGCAAATCCCTCGGCACGTCGATTAGGACAGGGCCCGGCCTTCCGGTTGTAGCTATGTGGAAGGCCTCCTTGACTATCCTCGGGATCTCAGAGGCGGATGTCGCTTGATAGTTGTACTTTGTGATGGGCGTAGTTATGCCGATTATATCGGCCTCTTGGAAGGCATCTCTACCTACCATGTAGGCTGTGTTAGCCGAGAACCTATTGACCTGACCGGTGAAAGCAATCACAGGTGACGAGTCCATGTATGCGTTCGTTATCCCGGTGACGAGGTTTGTTGCCCCAGGTCCAGAGGTCGCCATGCAGATTCCGGGCTTTCCGAGAGCTCGCGCGTACCCATCCGCAGCATGTGCAGCACACTGTTCATGTCGGACTAAGATGTGCCTTATCCCAGAGTCGAGTAGAACATCATAGATTGGTAAGGTCGCACCTCCGATTATTCCGAAGATCACGTCCACTTTTTGCTTTTTCAGAGCCTCTATGAGAGCCTCTGCACCTGTCATCACAACCATTGAATAGCACCTCCACTTGGGAAGATTGAACAGAATCCTTCGCGGTTATTACATGAGAAATCTCGTTTGGTGACAGATGGTGAAAACTCAATGAGTCCTAGAAGGTCACTGTTGATCGTGGAGGAAACGATTCCCCCGTACCCGATGATCCCTCACTTTCTGTCCCCCAATTGAACAAGCACATCTAGTATCTGCTTCCCCTTAAAAGTCTTTTGGACTCCCATTGTTCTCATCTTCTCCTGTTGTTTGTCAACAAGACGTTCATGCCGCTCAACATTGCTTCTACGCTGGCCATGACGATGTCGCCATGTGCGCCTAGAGCAGTGGCAGTTCTGTCTCCTTTGTGTAGTCGAACGATCACCTCTACCAAAGCGTCCGTCCCACCGGTGATCGCGTTGACGTGGTACTCCTCAAGCCTTATTGGCTCAACAGCTGAGACCGCCTTCCGAATAGCATTCATGGCCGCATCCACGGGTCCGATCCCAGTAGCCGCTTCAACCAGCGTCTTGTCGTTGAGGGTGAGCTTAACCGACGCCGTCGGCGTCACCTTATCCCCTGTTACCACGGTCAATTCCTCAAGGTTTATCGCGCGCAATCCTGGGAGACCCATGATTGTTTCAGCTATGGCCTGAAGATCGGCGTCGGTAACTCTCTTACCCTTATCTCCCAAGGACTTCACTCTCAGAAATACATCTTTTAACTGCTGCTCATTCGGATATAGACCCATCTCGTTGAGAGCCGCCTCCACTCCTCTGGATCCGGCATGCTTCCCTGCTGCAAGTCTCCTCGTACGCCCGACGAGCTCAGGAGGAATCGGTTCATACGTCAAAGGTTGGCTTAGAATCGCATGCGTATGTATCCCTGACTCATGTACGAAGGCATTTTCGCCTGTTACTGACTTGTTCGGTTGGATCGGTATGCCAGTTACCCTCGAAACGAGCATCGAAGTATCGTAGAGCAAGTCCAACTTTACAGAAGTGTCGATGTTGTAGAGAAGCTTCAAAGCAACAGCGATCTCCTCCAAAGCCGCGTTTCCCGCTCTCTCGCCCAGACCATTTACAGTAGCGTGCACCTCTTTGACGCCAGCCTTCAAAGATGATATAGAATTCGCAACAGCCATACCGAAATCATCATGACAGTGAGCACTAAACGAAACAGTGGGAAAGTCCTTTATCAGCTCTGAGAAGAAGCTGTATGCTCTTTCAGGTGTCAAGATGCCGACCGTGTCACAAGGAGAAATCATGTCTGCCCCCGCTGAGACACAGGTAGTGATCATCTGTCCCAAGAACGTCATGTCACTTCTGGTTGCGTCTTCGGCTCCAAACTCCACGGTGAGACCGTGATCCTTAGAGTATTGAACGCAGTCCTTTGCGAGCTCCAGGACCTGTTCGCGAGTCTTCTTGAGCTTGTACTGAAGGTGCATGTCAGATGTTGGTATTACAAGGAAGACACCGTCGCAGCCGCTGTCTCCGGCAGCATCTATGTCACTCTTTACCCCTCTTGCAAAGCTGAAAACCTCAGCTTTCAGCCCTTCTTTCGAGATCAGCTCTATCGCTTCGAATTCTCCCTCTGAAGCCGCTGCGAATCCAGC
>CAZBDB010000097.1:3070-5176 GCA_964490655.1 uncultured Candidatus Bathyarchaeia archaeon
AGATTTATCTTTATCTAGAAAAGGGGTTCAAGAGATTGAGGAGCGATGAAATAAAGCGAGGAATGGAAAGGGCGCCTCATAGGGCTATACTAAAGTGCCTCGGCGTCACGGACGATGATATGGATAAACCCTTCATAGCAGTTGCCAATAGCTTCACCAACATCGTTCCTGGGCATATGCATCTCAACGAGGTGGCAAAGTTCGTCAAGGACGGAATCAGATCTGCTGGCGGAGTTCCATTCGAGTTCAACACGATCGCCGTCTGCGACGGGCTCGTCATGGGACATTATGGAATGCATTACTCCCTTCCTTCCCGTGAGCTCATAGCGGACTCTATCGAGGTGATGGTGGAGGCGCACAGGTTCGACGGCATGGTCATGATCCCTAACTGTGACAAGATCACCCCAGGCATGATGATAGCGGCT
Source organism: uncultured Candidatus Bathyarchaeia archaeon (assembly GCA_964490655.1). Classification (GTDB taxonomy): domain Archaea; phylum Thermoproteota; class Bathyarchaeia; order Bathyarchaeales; family WAQA01; genus CAZBDB01. The sequence goes on from CAZBDB010000097.1 coordinate 3,496, forward strand.
GCTAGGTTGAATATACCCGCGATAGTGGTGACGGGCGGCCCTATGCTCTCCGGCACTTTCCGGGGAAAAAGGGTCGACGTGACAGCCATATTCGAAGCTGTCGGGGAAGTCGCCGCTGGCAGGACCAGCATCGAAGACCTCAGGAAGATAGAGGATAGAGCATTTCCCGGGTGTGGTTCATGCAACGGAATGTATACGGCCAATACAATGGCCTGCGCCGTGGAGTCGATGGGTATGTCGATTCCGGGATGCGCCACGGCCCTTGCTGTCTCATCAGCCAAGCTCAGGATCGCCAAAGAGAGCGGCGAAAGGATCATCGAACTCGTTAAGAAGGGCATCGACCCGCTAGACATAATGACTCTAGAAGCCTTCGAGAACGCAATTATGATTGATATGGCCCTCGGTGGCTCGACCAACACTGTGCTCCATTTGAAAGCCATTGCAAACGAAGCCGGCATTGACTTGCCGCTTGATCTGTTCGATAAGCTGGGTAGGAGCGTTCCCCACCTATGTGATATGCGGCCAGCTGGACCTCATGATCTGGCTGAACTGGACGCGGCGGGAGGAATACCAGCTGTGATGAAGGAGTTGAGCCGATTCCTAAATCTAGACGCCACTACTGTCACAGGCAGGACCTTAGGAGAGAATATCAAAGATTCTGTGGTCTACGACAGGAGCGTTATCAAGCCACTGACAGAACCCGTGCACAAGGAAGGTGGCATAGCGATACTGACCGGGAACTTGGCTCCCAAAGGCGCTGTGGTCAAAGCGACAGCAATTCAGCCTAAGATAGTAACCCATAAGGGCCCAGCGAAGGTTTACGACTCCGAGGAGGAGGCGATGAAGGCCATACTAAACAAGGAGATCCGTGAGGGAGATGTTGTCGTAATCCGTTACGAGGGACCGAAGGGAGGACCTGGAATGCGGGAGATGCTGTCTCCGACTGCTGCGATAGCTGGCATGGGCTTAATCGAATCTGTCGTCTTGATAACTGACGGAAGGTTTTCAGGAGCTACAAGGGGGTCATGTATCGGACATGTATCTCCGGAGGCTGCGGAAGGTGGACCTATAGCAGCCTTAAAGGATGGTGACTCAATTGTTGTCGACGTCCGTGAAAGAAAGTTGAATGTTGAGCTTAGCCAAGAGGAGCTGAGAGCCCGTTTGTCTGAGTGGAAGCCTAGGCCGCCCAGCATTAAGCGAGGATATCTTCGAAGGTACTCTATGCTTGTACAGTCAGCGGATATGGGTGGAACCTTTAGGGATGTCTAGCTCCGACTTGAGAGAGGGCTAATTTTTTATCTTTCTAACTGAATTATTTAGGGGTTCGAGAGGGAGAATCTTTGCGGTTTGATCTGACTTTGGCTTTAGCTGATAGGCCGGGACAGCTATTGAGGGCTCTAGAACCGATAGCGAAGAACGGGGGGAATATAATCTCGGTAATTCATGAGAGGGAGAGATTCACTGCTAGCGTCTACGTTCCTGTGAGTCTCGTTGTCGACTTTCCAACCTATGGCAACTTCAGAAAGGCTAGGGAAGACTTAGAGAAGATCGATGTTAGCGTGATAAGGTCCGAAGAGGTGATCGAGAAGGCAAGCGTCACAGCGATACTTATCGGAAAAATTGACCTCAAGAAGGTCGTCGAGGCAAAGATCAGAGGCTTAAGGATAGTTGACTTCGAGGT
>CAZBDB010000098.1:0-5170 GCA_964490655.1 uncultured Candidatus Bathyarchaeia archaeon
TCGCCGTCTGATGTGGGTGTAGATCCCGGAAAGCTTGATCGTGCAAGAAAGTGGCTTGATGACCACGTTGGCAACAGGCGCTACCGCGTCGTCATAGTCCGTGGCGGACGCCTTGCCGCTGAGTGGAACCACGGAGTTGCTCGCGACGAGCATCTTCCTTTGGCCTCCGCCACCAAGGCTATCTTTTCGTGTATCTTAGGCATCGCTATCAAGGAAGGCAAAATCCCGTCGGCCGATGCAAAGGTCATCGATTACTATCCTGAAGCGATGGACGTTTCGGAGGGCGAAGGACCAAAACCGGGACGGTATGCCTTTGAGAAGGACCGAGAAATAACCTTCCGCCAGCTCATCTCCAACACGTCCGGTTACATGAAGCCTGGCGAGGAACCTAGTAAAGTTTTTCACTATCAAACCTACGGAATGAACATCCTAACCCATGCCATCTCCAAGATCTACGGCCTATATGATATCAATGATCCCGAGGGGTCACCGGGCCTAAAGCGATTGATCGATGAAAAGCTGTGCATCCCCATCGGCGCGACTTGGAGCTATTACCTGATGAACTTCCCTAACTGGCGAACACTAAATCCCAAAGCACGCATCAACATCTTTGGCTACTACGATGGCGTCAAAGCCAACGCGCTTGACATGGCACGTTTGGGATTGCTATGGCGCAATTGGGGACGTTGGAAGAATAAGCAGCTTGTCCCGGAGGAGTGGTTGCGTGAGGCGACGCAGACCGCACCGGACATCCGAGCCAACTGCCCGCCTTATCAGTGGAGATACGGTTACGCGTTCTGGACCAACGACTATGGCAAGCTCTGGCCAAGTTTGCCACGTGATTCTTACGCGGCATCAGGAGCTGGCAGCCAACACATCTGGGTCTGTCCCAGTCTTGACTTGGTAGTCGTGCAGAGCCCGGGACTATGGCAGAAGCAGGAAGAGAACGACAAGGGCTTGTTGCGACTGATTGTTGATGCATGCAAATGAAGCCAAAGAGGCAGACGAAGATCAAATCGTGAGGGAAATCTGGTCAGCTTGATTCGAGCTTGGTCAGGCTAACGCCCCGCAACCCACAGGTATCTTGGATTCATTTTCTGATTTTCACCAGAAACAACAGGGTGAGGAGAGATGTCGCTCCAATCACTCCTCCGATCGCGTCTGCGAAAATGTCGTAAACGTCAAAACATCTAGTTGGAACAAAGAATTGATGGACTTCATCCGTTACTCCGTATAGGGAAGAGAAGACGGAAGAGTAAAGAATGCACTTCAGGGTCTTGCTAGAAGTTTGTATCATAACTAGGTTCATCAGAAACCCGAGAATGGCATATTCGCCTACATGCATGATTATTCTGGGTATGTCTAGAATTTCGGCTCCGGGCGGCGGAATATGCCCGGGTAAGCTCGAGAGGTAGAAAATGAGTGTCATGTAACCTATCAGCGCGATTGCTGACGATATGAGTGCTTTTTTCATTTCTCCCTATGTTGACGATTTCGCCTTTTAAGAATTCCTATGGACTCGGGTCTTAGCACACCAAAAGAATCCACGTGAAGCCGCTGTGCCGCCTTCCTGATCTTGTTCGGCTTGTCCTGCCGACTAGCTGCATCGCTCTAATCGTAACTTATTCCATGATATATAAAGTCCAATGAGCTCTGCTGAAGCGTAGTGTAACGCTTAAGGTTTAGGCTTGATGGACTGCTTGAGGCAGTTTGAGATTGTGATTAGAACGTGTGGTGGTGTGAATATGCTGAAGACCTTTACATAGCGAGCTGAGCTGGCCTTGCCAACATTCGTTGGACTGCCGCCAGCCTCTAGGTATCCTTTGACAAACTCGGTCGTCACGAGCTTGACAGCCTCTCGGGAAGTGATCGATGGGAAGTAGTGCCCGGTGTAGAAGAGGAATTCAGCAATGTCCCAGACTTGGTTTCCACCTCTTGAAGCCTGTTCAAGGTCGAGGATGTAGACGCTTCCGTTACGTGTGATGACTATGTTCTCGGGTTTGCAGTCCCCTAAAGCCACGCCGGCCTTGTGAACCTTGGCCAATGTTTTCCCAACTTCTTTCAGGATTCTCCCGGCCTCTTCAGCTGCAATCTTTTTGGATGACAGGTTCTTGAGGATCTCGACCAGGTTCAAGCCTTCTACGTACTCTTCGAAGATCAGTCGTTCATTAGGGCTTACATAGAGGATCTTTGGAACATGCATTCCCTGAGTAGACAGAAACCTGTTTATGGCGTACTCCTTTTCCAATCTGGATTTACCAAGCACCGAGAATCCACGTGTTCCGATAGCCCACAATGCAAGTGGAAACCATTTCAGACCATACCAATCTTTGAAACGCTTCACGACAACATGCTGCTCCTCGTCTTCTCCTTCGAATTTTACCAGGTAGACTGAGTTCAAGACTCCCCCGATCCTATCTATCCCAATGCTCAGTGCCTTGCCCTTGGGAACGGCCTTCCTCACAAAGCCTTCAATCGAGGTCTTGTCGGAGAGGGCCACAAGCCCCAAAGGCGTCGGCACGAAGAGATACCTCTTCGAATCTTCGAGTTTGAAGACAGGCTCCTCGAAGATGTTTCTGAAGCGTGCAAGTGTTGTGGCGTATGTTTCTTGATCTTTGGGGACTGAGAGCGTCAGCCTAGGGAAGACTCTCAGGACCTGATGGAGTACCTCCTTCCTGAAGCTTCGGAAGATGTCTGCTAGATTCGCCCTTCTAGCTTTGACGGTCTCGATGTAGTCTTTTCTTATTCTCACATATCCGCCACGATGTAGAGTTATCTTTTCCTCTTCTGCCAGTTCGGCTAGTGCTTTCTTGATGCCTTTCATCATGGACCGTACGTTCTCTTCTTTTGATTCTCCCCTGAGCATGTTGATGAGGCCGTACGTCAACGGCGGGAAGAGTGAAGCCATTCTTGTCATGGTCTCGTAGATAAAGTACTCCGGTCTTACGTAGAGATCATAGCAGACCTCGGGAAACTCTAGGACGAGATTGTCAAGTAGACCAGATATGATCCGCTTCTTCGCCATCACCTCTTGACGCCAAAGGTAATCCTTGTTGATGAATGGTTTGTAAGGAGTGAATATGTTCTCGACCGCTAGCTCACCAAGCGTTCCCTGCTCAGCGTCCCTCTCGAAGTTCTCCCTGTCGATGACGAGAAATGATGCAGAAACGCCTGCTACTTTCCTTTTATGGCTCCTTAGGAGGGGTTGACGCGAGCTAGTAACGATGAGAACTTTGATCTCACCGTTATTGCTAGTGCGTCCGTACAAGCGTGGCCCATAGAGGCATGCTGCATCCACAGGGCTTGCTATATCTTCGCAGACATCTAGAATCTCGCCTTCGAGCTTGCTGTCCCAGTGTTGGCTTTTCATGATTGGGTCTCTTAGATATCCTCTTCTGAATATTGATCAAACGCGTTTATTAAAGCTCTTTCTAAGCTCCTTATGCTCGTAGCAAGTCTACGCTAGCTACCACTTGTGTTCGGGTTTCGCACCGACTCCATCAAAAAAGGGGGATAAAGCCTGCTCAAGCTGTTCAAGGATAGATGCCTCTCAATACGATATCTGTTATCCTCTCGCCTGAATGCCCGTCTCCGTAGGGGGATTCCTTCGGTAATGGTTCCCCGGTCATCTTCTCATCTATCGCCTTCAGTATGGTATCTTTCTCTACGCCTACGACCTTTGCGAAGCCTGTTTCAACGGCTTCAGGTCGTTCGGTCGATAGTCTCAAGACTAGCACTCGTTTCCGAATGCTCGGCACGGTAGCCTCCTCCTGTATGCCTCCTGAGTCTGTGAGTATCATCCTGCAATTCTTCATCAGGAGTAGAAAGTCTAGGTACCCAACCGCTGGCAGAATAATCAGGTTCTTCGATGACGAAGCTCTCTTCCAGAGTTTGGCTTGGCGCAGTCTTTTGGCGGTTCGGGGATGGGCTGGAAGGACAACTGGCAGTGGGGCTGCCATGAAAGCTTCCACGAAGTTTCCTAGGACTCTTGGATCGTCCACGTTCTCAGCTCTGTGGACTGTTGCTAGCAAGTATTCATCGAATTCGATCTTCTCCATGATCCTTGATTTTTCTTCGGCTATTGGAATGTGCTGTTGGCAGGCGTCCACAACAGTGTTGCCCGTTACGTAGATTTTCCCCCAGACTCCCTCCCTTTCAAGGTTTCTCCTCGCGTTCTCTGTTGGCGCAAAAAGATAGTCCGAAATGTGGTCTACTAATCGCCTATTGTGCTCCTCGGGCATGCGGAGGTCAAAGCTTCGGAGACCAGCTTCAACGTGCCCCAATGTGACTTTCTGCTTGTTTGATGCTAGGGCTGTGGCGAGAACGGAGTTTGTGTCTCCCTCCACCAGTGTTATGAGCGGTCTCTCTTTCTTGATGATCTTTTCGAATTCGATTATGATCCTGCCTGTCTGACTCCCAGGTGAGACCTCTTTAACCTTTAGGTCGTATTCTGGTTCAGGCAGATTCAGCTCCTCTATGAATTGGAGTGAAAGGTTGTAATCGTAATGTTGGCCGGTGTATGCGATCTTGAACGTTCTGTCACGTTGCATCAGCTCCCTTATGATGGGAGCCATCTTGATGATCTCAGGGCGGGTTCCCATAGCAATTATGATATCTGTCATCTGCCGTTCATCCGCCAGTTAGACGAATACGTTTCTGCTGATTTAAAGGTTGACAGGGGCTGAGACCAATAACGATAAAAAGCACATCACCTTCAAAGCTTGCCGCGTGCTCCTTCTGACATGAGTAAGATAGAGTTCTTCCATTTTTCATTGGGGTATTTCGCCTGTGTGTATCCTTCTTCTGTGATCCATTAATGCTCACGCTTCGATGGCTATTCCTTACATGACTTGGGGGAGTTTGGACGGTGCGATGCGCCGAATTGCTGAGTTTTCCTGAGAACGGAGTTCGAAATGGGTCCTGTTCAATCCGTGCTACTTGGAGAAGAATCTGTTCGCATACCAAATCCACGCATAAATAACACACAAAACACGGAGCTGAGAAGGAAATGCATGCCAAGAACTGTCTCCCAACTATCAGCCTTAAATCTTATTAGGATTGAAAGAACCTAGATCTTACAGAGAGCCGTAGTCCATTCCTAGGGGCCGTGGTCCAGCATGGTCTAAGATTCGCGCCTGGGGCGTGCGAGGTCGTGGGTTCAAATCCCACC
>CAZBDB010000099.1:0-5165 GCA_964490655.1 uncultured Candidatus Bathyarchaeia archaeon
CGAAACCTTTGTGCTGTACGCTCCCTATTTCAAAAAGAGAATTCAGATTGTTGATACCGAGGTTATCTGGGAGAATGGCAGTGGATACTTATCAATAAAAAGAGCTGAGCTGGCGCAGAATTGAGGATGAGCCCCTCTTGTTATGTACAAACGTGTACTAGGAAGACTTAAATATAACATGCATCTGCACTATAAGACTCATACATTGAAACATAGGTGACCTGAGATGCCTCAGAGAAAAGTGATGCTAGATGAGGAAGAGATCCCGAAACAGTGGTACTGCATACTGCCCGACCTGCCCAAACCGCTGCCTCCATTCATAGAGCCAGAGACGAGGGCACCTGGTGTCGGAATCGTCCCAAGATTGTATCCAAAGGAGATCATCGCCCAAGAGCTGAGCAAGGAAAGATGGATAGACATCCCCGACGAGGTGAGGGAAGTCTACAAGCTTTGGAGACCTACACCACTCTTCAGAGCGGTTGGACTGGAGAAGGCTCTGAAGACGCCCGCCAAGATCTACTACAAATATGAGGGAGTCAGTCCTCCGGGGAGCCACAAGCCCAACACCGCCGTCGCTCAGGCCTACTACAACCTGAAGGAAGGTGCAGAACGTATGGCCACGGAGACGGGGGCCGGTCAATGGGGCTCTGCCCTTGCCTTTGGTTGTATGGTGTTTGGATTAAATTGCACAGTTTACATGGTCAAGGTGAGCTATCATCAAAAGCCCTACAGAAGAGTTATGATGGAGTCCTATGGAGCGGAAGTCTATCCAAGTCCCAGCGATAAGACTGAGAGTGGGAGAAAGATTCTGAAAGACAACCCTGATAATCCTGGGAGCTTAGGAATAGCCATAAGCGAAGCTGTTGAGGACGCCCTCAACCATGAAGAAGCCAACTACGGCATAGGCAGCGTTTTCAACCATGTTCTAATCCATCAAACCGTTGTCGGATTGGAAGCTAAGAAGCAGCTAGAACTTGCAGGCGACTACCCCGACGTGATATACGGTTGCATAGGCGGAGGCAGCAGTTTCTCCGGACTCTTCTGGCCTTTCTATTATGACAAAGTTTCGGGAAAGGCGCCGAAAGACCTTCGGTTTGTGGCTACTGAAGCGACAGCTTGCCCATCTGTCACAAGGGGAGAATACATATTTGATCATGGAGATACGGCGAGGCTGACTCCTTTGGTTCCAATGTACACTCTGGGTCATGACTTCATTCCGCCACCAATTCATGCGGGAGGTCTACGTTACCATGGAATAGCTCCCACCCTAAGTCGATTGGTCGCAGAGAAGGAAGTGGAAACACGCGCTTACAACCAGGTAGATGTGTTCGATGCTGCTAAGCTCTTCATCACAACTGAGGGCATAATACCTGCTCCCGAGCCATCCCACGCCATCAAAGGAGTCATCGATGAAGCGTTAAGATGCAAGGAGACAGGGGAAGAAAAGGTTATTCTCTTCCTGCTATGCGGACACGGATATTTCGACATGCAAGCCTTCGACGATTACATGAGTGGCAAGCTGCAGCCATACGAATATCCGGAAGAGAAAGTACAAGAATCCATGCGAAGACTCAGGAAACTATATCCGTGGCTTGATGAACTTAAGAAAATGATATAACGCGGCTGTCTCGTCACAAAGATTCAAAAGCATCATATAGGCCCACGCAGTCCCCGTTTTTCTTTTTATGATTTATATTCTGGTGATCTCTCTAGTACTTGAGTGCCAATTTATGTGGAAGAACATCTCGGACAAGTTAAAAGACTATCCGGAAAGGCTCGCTGTAGCAAGGATTCTGGTCGAGAACGGTCTCAGCGTGAGGGACGAGAGGATATGGTGCAATGAGATAATGGTCCCAGTGATCAGGATAGCCAAGGCGGCAAATGTTGATAGGAGAACAGTTACCCAGACGATAAGGATGATCGAGAATGATGATGAGTTGTGCAAGATCTTCGAATCCATAAGGTCGGCTGGTGCGTCTCTTCGAGAGATCGCGAGACACCTAAACTTCGGGGTCGTCGAGATAACCCCCACCAACGCCAGTATACCCGGCATTCTTGCCAGCTCAGCATCCTTGATGGCTGAGAGGAATATAAGCATCCGACAGGCGATAGTGGATGATCCTGAACTCTCTCCCGAGCCCAAGCTAACGCTCATCGCAGAGAAGAAGATACCTGGCGACTTGATACCTGAATTCTTGAAGATAAAAGGAGTGGACAAAGTCTCTATCTACTGAGCCGGCACATGCTTGGACTGCATTTAATTCAATCATATCTCTCACACATCGACGCGTCTTACCTTTTCTAACTGGTCAAGAAAGTCTTGCATAAGCCGTTTCTGTTAAGCATGTTATGTCTCTAGCTAGCTAGCGCGCTGGTGGCCGAAGAAGAAACCTTCGAGTTCTAACTCTCACCACTCTTACTGACGCATGTGGAAAGTCTGGCTATTTCCCATATTCGCCCTGCAAGGGCACATTGGTCAGCTCGGTCGCGATCTCTCGGTGAGACTTGCCCTTCTTCTCCGTTGAGAAATAGGAGATGATAAGCTTCATCGGCTTCTCACCGTCCACTTCCACTATATGATAATAGTCCGCCGGGACATATGCGCAAGCTCCAGGTCTGAGCGTGAAAGTCTTCATATCGTCAGCAGTTGGGCCGATAATCATTTTTCCATGTCCCGTTAATACATACATCGATTCTTCATAATCTCTGTGTCCGTGCGGAGTAATCGGCTGCTGATGCGGAAACGCCTCAGCCACAAGAACTATCCCTGATACGCTGCCCGTATCCTCGGGGTCCATTAACTTCTTGACCGCTAGATGCCCCTTTGATCCTTGCCGGGCGATTCGGATCGGCCTAGTTTCATCTTCATATGTGACTAAGAAAGGCTTCTTTTGCATGAGTTCACCGGCCTTAATAATATAGGCTAAACCTTATTCTTGTTCGCTTAAGAGCCTTTTCTAGCTGACGGCAAAACAGATCATAAAGGTGGTTTCTCCTTCGACTCTTATGGTGACCAATCCAGGGCCTTCAGATACTTCTTCAGCTCGTTATTCAATGCTACCTCTCTCTGGGGTATTGGATCATCTATCTCTATCTTCTTGTTCGCTCTGTTTATGAAGTAGTAATTCAGCCATGGAAGACATGCTTTGGCAGAGGCTTGCGGATCCTTTAGCGGATCGAGCTTGAGTCTATCTAGCAACATCAAGTGATCGGCATAATGCACAACCTTTTCTTCATAAGTCGCCGGCGTACAATCCTTCTCAGGGAGAGGGTTGACCTTCAATGGTATGCACTCTTCAACTGTGAGTCCGCCAATATTGTGCCTCAGAACACAATCAGCAACGTCATCGCTGAACCCCCACTTCTTGGCTATCACTGCGCCGATCACAGGATGATTGATGTCATCTGATGGAATCTTTATTCCGTGGATCCTCCATTCCGGAATCTCCACAAGCTCTCCCTTGCAGCGCAGATATCCTATATCATGTAACAGGGCGCCTTTCTCAACCACCCCTTTGTCCACTTTTACGCCGTCATCGATCATCAGCTCGGAAATCCGCAAGGCCAGATCAGCAACTTTCAGGGAATGATTGATTCTTCCGTTGGGCAAGCCATGACTCTTCATTACAGCGACGACGTCATCTCGGATAGCCATATCTCTGCCTGACACCGAAGTACCCTTCTATTCCCTCACTGCTGCATTAGTTGTTGTTCCTTAATAAATCAACTTGGCTAATTGATTGATAATGTAACTTCAATCTCGAGCACATGTTGCGGTCTCTGTCGAAAGATCTGTACGTGTTTCTGCAAAGACATATATTCCGATGCAATGCTCTTCTTACCGGAAAATGCTATGAGAGTTTTCTGGAGGATGTCTGGTTGAAGATAACGAAGCTCGAGACGATGTGTGTAGCTCCGCGCTGGCTTTTCTTGAAGATGCACACGGATGAAGGATTGGTAGGCTACGGGGAGCCGATCGTTGAAGGCCGGGCTTTGGTCGTAGAGAGGGCTGTGAGAGAGCTGGAAAGGTACCTTGTGGACAAGGACCCTTTCAGAATTGAGCATCATTGGCAAGCGATGTATCGCGGAGCCTTCTATCGTGGGGGACCGGTCCTTACGAGCGCTATAAGCGGCGTTGAGCAAGCTATGTGGGATATACTAGGGAAGACCCTCAAAGTGCCCATTTATCAGCTTCTTGGTGGGGCGTGCCGCGATAAGATCAGAGTTTACGCTCATGTTGGGGGACGCACGCCGGAGGAGGCTGCGAAGAATGCCCTACAGAAGGTCGAACAAGGTTTCACTGGGCTGAAAACAGGACTGTTCGGATCTGTCAGGATTGTCGACACCTTCGCGGTTGTCAAGAAGGCTGTTGAGATGTTCAAGACTATGCGGCAGGCGGTTGGGGACGATGTCGACATCGGGATAGACTGCCACGGAAGGCTCAGTCCAGCTATGGCGGTGCGGATGGCTAATGCTCTTGAGCCATACTACCCGATGTTCCTCGAAGAGCCGTGCCTGCCGGAGAATGTTGACACGATGGTGACCGTAGCCCGATCCACCTCAATTCCTATAGCGACGGGAGAACGGTTGTTCACAAAATGGGGGTTCAGAGAAGTTCTTGAAAAGCAAGCTGCGTCGATCCTGCAGCCTGATCTCTGCCATGCAGGGGGCATACTGGAATGCAAGAAGATCGCAGCTATGGCTGAAACATACTACGCGGCGGTAGCACCGCACAACCCGCTAGGGCCTATCTCTCTGGCAGCTTGTATCCAGCTAGATGCGTGCACACCGAACTTCCTGATTCAGGAGCAGGTAACCCTTGGCGACGGCTATCTCAAGAAACCCTTTGTCCTGAAGGACGGATACATAGAGACACCAAGGGAACCCGGATTAGGAATAGAACTCGACGAAGAGCTCGTGAAAGAGAAAATCTACGACGGAACGTGGGAGACTCCACGCCTCTATCATGAGGATGGTTCTGTCGCGGACTGGTAAAAGGAGGACAAAGAACCCAAAACGCGATCTCCTAGCAAGCTCCAACAGTAAGACATACCTGGAAAGTAGGGTAGCGCGTCACTTAGCGCGCCCTAAGGTACTAAGGGGTTCCATTGAGGTGTGAAACATGATAAAAAGAACGATTCTGCTTTCTTCAATCATCGGCGGAG
>CAZBDB010000100.1:0-5157 GCA_964490655.1 uncultured Candidatus Bathyarchaeia archaeon
TATCCAAGCAAACGGTCGTCGGCCTTTGCGTTCACAATCTGTAGGCCTGATTTTCTCAAGAGTGTAAAGAATTCCCTCTTTCCAAACGACTTCTTTAATCCAGTAGCTATGATGAAAGCGTTCCTCCTGGCCACCCTGTTGATCTCTCGAAGCGTCACGTTCATATCGGGCATGTTCTGCAGGAGCGTGACCGCGAAGACTGTACCGAATGATCCTTCTGTGAAAGGCATGTGATCAGCATCAGCAAGAATCAAGACGGCCTTAGGAGAGATCTTGATCGAAGCTTTCCTTAGAAGGCTCCTCGACATATCCAGTCCCACCAAGAGATCTGCCTGTTCAATTATGTGGCGGAAAAGTAGACCCGTCCCACAACCGATATCTAAGACGAGATCGAGCTTCTCCACCTGAATATCTTCCAGCGCGGATAAGGCAGTTCTTATTTTTGCCTCTTGTTCATCTCTGTATAGAGCGTCGTAGACTTCTGAGGAGTGATCGTACTTCTTCCTGATCTCACGTTTTGCCTTCCAATATGGAGAGTCCCTCATTTGATGGTTCAGGCCATCCCACCCTCCAAGTTTTGCCAAGTTCTTCTTACTGATAAAGATGGTTTGGATATCTTAAGGTTTTTATTTTCGCCTACTCTAAGATGTGGTCGGCGAATCCGTTAATGATTAGAGAGCCTGTAAGCGTATACAAAGATCCAATTCTAGAGGAAGCATCGAGGGTTGTAAAAGAAGCGATCTCACAAAGAAAGACACTGATCATGATTGCGAATTGCTGGGTCGACTATCGAGGAAGGGCAAGTTCAAAGCTGGAACCGGGTGAAAGGATTCTGATAATAAAGGAGGATGGCTCTCTATTAGTTCACAGATCCGTAGGTTATGAACCGGTCAACTGGCAGCCACCCGGATGCATCTTCAGGACGAACATAAGCGGCAACGTCCTGAATATAAGGGCGGTGAGGCGCAAGCCCCGTGAGTCTTTGAAGATATACATCGACAAGATCCATCTAATCTCTGTCTTGAGTCTAGTCGACAAAGGAGCATTCTCATTATATGCAAGTGAAGAGGATATGCAGAGAGCCATATTGATTCAACCGTCGTTAGTGGAGGAAGGGCTGAAACCGATTACCCACGAGAAGAAGGTAGAACCTGGCTTCATAGATGTCTACGGGATTGATAGAGAAGGCAGGATGGTAGTGATAGAGATCAAAAGAAGAACAGCCGGGAAGGAAGCGGCGCTTCAATTGGAGAAGTACGTGCAGTCTTTAAAGAAGGTTGTGAACCGTGAAGTTAGAGGGATACTCGCAGCACCGGGTGTGGCCAAGGGCGTCCAGAAGCTACTTGTGACTTTGGGACTTGACTTTAAGTGGGTAGATCCTAAGAAATGTGCAGAGATAATCCAGAAATCAGACGTAAAAAGGCTTTCAGAATTCTTTTAGATAGCTTGGCAGTGCTGAGTCTTAGACTTGAGTTATGTATTGCTTGATTAGGCTAACATAGTATTTGAAGTGCTCAAATGGAACATCAGCAGGTACGCAGTGGTCCACGCTCGGGATGTAACCTTGATCCTTAACTAGAAATGGTAGTTTGGAGTCGATTTCTTTCTTTATGGCGTCCTTATCCCTGACCAGGGCGGTTTTATCAATGTTCCCCACTAATCGCAGTTCTCTTCCGTACTTCTTTCTGATCAATAATGCGTCCATGCCCGCCCGTACCTCCAGTGGATACAGACAGTTGACGCCACCTTCGAGGAAGAGCGCCGTTATTGCCTCATGATTTCCATCAGTATCAACCATAATGATGTCGATGCCATTACTCTTTGCGTATTCAGTGACCTTCTTGTAGCTTGGCAGCATGAATTCTCTGAATTGCCTAGGCGATATGTGTGGTCCATTCTTGTAAGCCATATCCTCCCATATCGTGGCGAAGTCGAAATTGACCGCTTCGACAGCCGGCTTGATCAGTTCGACTGTGAAGTCGGCCCAGAAGTCCATTATCTCGTGGACGAGATCAGGCTCTCTATAAAAGCTGACGGCAAGCTTTTGTAGTCCCATGAGGAATCTGGCCCATCCGAAGCAGCTGCCTAGGTGAATCCCTACTGGGTGATCCACCGTGTTGTAATAATCTATTAGCTCATCCCCCCAAGTCTTCGGATATCTCCTCGCATCCTTGGGGTCGTACCTTTTCTTTATATTCTCCCAGTCAGCCCGGGTCTTGACAGGAAATTCGATAAATCCAGGCATGGAAGTGTTAGTTTTGAGGACCTTGACGGTTATGCCGTTAGTCCGCACTTCAGTTCGGTATCTCTCATCCTCATGAAGAGTCTTCGGGACAAACTGTGGAATAGGGCCGTAATCGAGTGGGATCATCTCTCTTTTGTCGAAGCCAAAATAGTCCTGTACACTCATCCCTGTAGGTAAGCCTTCGCCATACCACCTGTTTATTGTCTCAGACCAGAAGCCTATAAACTGATAGAATGGCAATCGATCGGGATTCTCGTAATGCATGGTTCGGCGGAAGCGTTCACGAGCATTCATCTAGCTTTTCCGCCGCTGCTTCTATGCAACCCATGACTTACAGACATTCACACCTTGAACAGCGTCCCTAGCAGCAGCGTCTGCACCAATCTTCTCGGCGTATTCTTTGGTTATCGGGGCTCCTCCGATTATTATCTTTACCTTGTCCCTTACACCCGCTTCTTTGAGAGCCTTGATCACACTTTCCATCTCGATCATCGTAGTCGTGAGCAGGGCGGACATACCCAATATATCGGGATTGCTCTCTTTGACTGTCTCCACCCATTTCTCCGATGGCACGTCGACCCCCAGATCCACAATGTCGAAGCCAGCAGCCCTGAGCAAAGTGACGACGACATTCTTGCCAATATCATGCAGGTCTCCTCTAACGGTGCCGATGGCGACTTTACCAATTTTTTTCAGGTCGCCGCTTTTCAAGTGCGGCTCAAGAACAATCATGCCCTCTTTCATCACCTCGCCAGCCATGATCAGCTCCGCCAAAAAGTACTCGTTGTTCTCATATTTCTCGCCGACGATCACCATTCCTTTCGACATTCCATCGCCTACGACCTTATATGCAGGTATGCCGGCTTCAATCGCCTCCTTACAAGCGGTCTGCACACCGTCAATATCCAAGTTGACAATAGCATCTCTGATCTTACCCAAAATCTCTTCTTCTTTCACGAAGAATCACCGTTTTACTATCAGATTAATGGTGTTGCTTAAAAGCTTTTTTGAGTTCTTACATATCCTGCTGGCAGAGCGGAGTGGATGTTAGAGGAATAGCTGCATTAGGTTGTACCTTAATATCAGTGTTGCGAATACTGAAGCAACAAGCGACATCACCGTTATCAAGGTGTTCAGTGACGGTCCAGCTGTGTCCTTGAAGGGATCTCCAACGGTATCACCGATCACTGACGCTTTATGCGCATCCGATCCCTTTCCACCAAGCTCTCCAGCTTCTATGTACTTCTTAGCGTTATCCCAGAGCCCCCCTGAGTTAGCCATCAACAACGCGAAGATCAAGCCGCTGAGTATGCTTCCGCCCAAATATCCACCTAGAGCTTCGATGCCACCTATAAACCCAACGGCTAATGTGATGAAGATCGAGATGAAGCTCGCCGGTAAAAGTTCTTTCAAGGCTCCTCTCGTCGCTATATCCACGCATCGAGCATAGTCGGGCTTCACGTCTTCTCTGCCTTCTCTGAGACCAGGGATCTCCCTAAACTGCCTTCTGACCTCTTCTATCATCCTGAAGGCGTTTTTCCCTACACCGAGCATAACGAGAGCTGAAAATAATGGCGGCACAGCTATGCCTACGAAAGCGCCGGTCATGACTAAAGGGTTCATCAGATCGAAGCCCGACGCGCCAGTTAAGACTTGATAGGTTGCTAATAGCGAGATAACGGTTAATCCTGCTGCTCCGATCGCGAATCCCTTGGTTATGGCTTTAGCAGTGTTCCCAGCAGCATCCAACCTATCCGCGACATCAATCACGTCTTCTCCAAGCCCAGCCTGCTCCGCGATTCCTTTCGCGTTGTCAGAAATGGGACCATAGGCGTCACCAGCTATGATCATGCCAACTATCGATAACATTCCAACGGCACTCATGCTAACTCCGTACACGCCAGAGATTCCGAAGGATTCAGCTACGAAATACGATGTTGCAGATGCAATAGCGATCCCTAGCAAGGGTGGAAACATGCTTATCAAACCGTAGGAAAAACCTGTAATAATGTTGATGGCTGCTCCGGTTTTTGAGGCTTCTGCAGTTTTGATGGCTGGAGGCCGGTCTATCGAAGTGTAGTAATCCGTAGTAATGCCGATAACGACCCCAGCTAGCAATCCGATAACGGTGGCTGCCCAAACGCCTAGATTGAATCCAAGAAAATGCGTGATCAGGAAGGCCAAAACAGAGAATACAATACACGTTAAATAAGTTCCCCAGTTGAGGGATTTGCCGGGATTCGCCTTTCTACCCACTCTCACTAGGGCGACCCCGATCACAGAAGAAATTACTCCAACCCCAGCGAATATAAGGGGAATATTCATCTCCTCGGTTCCTATAGCTCTACCGAGTATCATTGCTGCCACAATGCTAGCCACGTAGGAGTCAAACAGATCCGCTCCCATGCCAGCAACATCGCCAACGTTGTCGCCAACATTATCCGCTATGACAGCGGGGTTTCTCGGATCGTCCTCCGGTATTCCTATCTCAACTTTTCCGACAAGATCCGCGCCAACATCCGCGGTCTTCGTGTAAATGCCTCCTCCCGCCTTTGCAAACAGAGCCATCGCACTTGCTCCAAAACTGTAACCCAAGACGACTTCCGGGTCGCCTGTAAAGCCGTAGACTATGCTTACGCCAACCAAAGCCATTCCCACAACTGACAAACCCATTACTGCGCCGCCGCGAAAGGCTATTGGGAAAGCTTCGTTCAATCCTTCCCTTGAGGCGTTTGCAGTTCGGACGTTGGCTTTCAATGCAACTTCCATCCCGAAGAACCCAGCTAGAGCGGAACAGACAGCCCCGAAGATATATGTCGGACCCATTACGGGATCAATGAAGACGGACAGAGCGATCGCCATGAAGGCGACGAAGTAAGCGAGGACCGTCAACTCTCTCTTAAGAAAGGCAT
>CAZBDB010000101.1:0-5126 GCA_964490655.1 uncultured Candidatus Bathyarchaeia archaeon
TCCTTGAAGCTGGGAGGCCACTGAGCGAGGCGTATCCGCCCAGAAAGGAGTGGTTAACTAAGCCTCCAATCTAGATCCCTTGCCTGTGTCACAAGATTGCATGCGCGCAGCCGTCATCGCACGTCAATCACTTCGGGTTTCTAACGTCAACTAGATACCAGAGTGTGGCCGGTTTCTCAGGAAGCTCGATTTGCCATCCATCATCTTTGCGAGTGAACTGCTTTGCTTCGATTGTCGGCTGACCCCGATTGTCCAATGGCCTAAGAACTACTTCCTCTGCCTTTCCTGTGTTGCGGAGTAATAAATCACCTAGGACAGGTTCGATTCTTGTGGGAGATCTACCCCACTGATCTCCTAGGGAACGCCTTGTATCATCCAGCCATTTCATGCCTGTGTTCGCCACGCGTGCTCCTGTAACAAGCAGCATGCGTTGCGTTTCCGAGATCGGGCGTTGGTCGAGGCTTATGAGCTGCACGGAGGCAAAGGGAGTCTCAAGCTCGACTGTCATGTTGCGAGTTGAGCGTTTTCCCCTTCGCCCGATGATTGCTTGGTATCTAGGCGCGTCTATCAGCACTCGGCCATCGCCAGCCGAGTCTTCCCATACCAGCTCATCCGTGTCACTTACGATCTTGCCCTCTGGGAATGTGATCTCGCCCTGAGCAGGAGAGACAGCCTCGGCGTGGAAGTCTCCGATCGCCGTCCGATGAACAAGTGCTAGTCTGCCCAGCAGGTACGGTATCGAATATGGATGCCTATCATCCGGTTGTGAACGCAGGCTATCCAGAACGAACTCATGAGACAAGAGACGTTCAACCATTCTCTGAGCTGGTTGCACATCTCCCCTCAGGAATGCCAGTGCTCCTACCGCCATCTCAGTCATCTTCACTGGGTCATTGGCCATGGAGAAGTATGACGATACGAAGGCATCTGTCCATCTTTCTGCGGAGCCTGACCCATAGGTGAACAAGAACACTCCATCCCAATCCTGCAGCAGGCCATAGGCTGCGATGGTCGGGATGAACTCAGCAGCATAATCATTTGGGAACGGTTCATTGACCTCACTGACAATGTAAGGCAATCCCTTGACGCGGCTACGCGACAATTGGGCCGGTGCAGAACGATCAGGCTCATCCACCATCGGTGTGTTCACGATATACCAATCGGAGCGGGACCAAGGCACTCCGGGGAAACGTGGATGCTGCCAGTAGATGTGCCCGTCTATGATCCCGAGAACGGTGTTATTCTCAACATGTAGGGCCCCGTTTATGCTGTGATTGTGGTCTGATGTTCCCACAATTATCTGCTTCACCCCTAGTTCGCCGCGGAGATAACTAGCCATGTCGTGGAAGAAATCGCGCTCTATTTCGGCATAGAAGGTGGCCTCGTCTCTGAAACGTGCACTTGAGGCAGTAGCGAAGTCTTCCGGACGCGATCGGCGCACTGAGCCATGTGTCGGGTCTTCATAGTCGCGCAGATAACCCTTCCAAGCATCCAGCAGTTCCTCTCGGTTCGCATATTTACGGGCGAGCCAGTTATTCCAGAGCCTATCCAGATCCTTCCCATAGGCTGGCGGAATGTCACCCCAAGTTCCAAATGGTTCTGTCTGTTCCCCGCGCAGACGGTTGCGTACCCACGATTCGAGGATGCTGTTCTCATTCACAAGCTCGACAAGGGCTATCGCCGGCTCGTCTGCGTAGCGATTACCTGTGAATGGATTCACATGGGTCAGCATCTGTGCGGCATATTCCTTCTGCAAGAAGATAAGTCGTGGATCGAAGTATGTGAGTCCCTTGCCATATCCTATCGATTCCACCTGTTTGACACCGTCTCCTGATGTGAAAGGACGTGAGACATTCAGATTGAGGTCAATGTAGACCCCGTTGTCCTTGCAGCAGGCCATAAAGTAGTCAAGGTGTGCCATTGCCTCAGGATCCAAGGCACGGGTCGTCTCTCTGTCACGGCGGCTGACCGGATCGACATCCTCCAGCATCCGCCGAATCAGAACACCACGTGGCCAACGCCGGTCCATATGATGCAAACGAATACAGTTTATCCCGAGTTTCGCAAGGCGTCGGGCAACGATCGGGGCCATATCCATCGGAAGTAGGGCAGCGTTGAAGCAGAAGTTCTGTCCCCAAATTCGCCATCGCTCACCATCCCCAGTCGCTAAGTGCCCATCAACAATCTTGATAAAGCCTTTTGCACCAGCCGGCTTGTGAAGCAAGAAAGACATATCCGTAGGACCTGACGAGTCGTCGTCCCACGGCAAGAAAAATTCCGGCCATGCATCATGGTCACGCATTGGTCTCCTATTCTCTACTTCTTGTGACATCGGAAATCATCCTCTACGATACTTCTCAATAGCTCTCAAACACGCATGATACTCGCCATGGGTCTATATATGGTTAACCTGTCAGTCTGGGGTCTCGGTCGAGAACCACCGGAGCTCCACCTGAAAACCCTTGAGAGTCGCAAGTTGACCTCAAATGATGATCTGGCGTATAGCTAGATAGACAAGCTTCTATGATTTGTCTGCAGGCGACATGCAGTGTGGTGATGTGTTTTTCTGAACCACAAAGTTTGAAAAACAAACAGCACTCATTTTTTTCCAAACCGAAGAGGTGACAGAATATGCCTTGCAGCAAGAAGGAAACGAAAGAGAAGAAAAGCGGCTGTTGTGGGAAGTAAGAACTCTTCCCATTCCCATCATTTTTCGTAATGCTCGTGATATTCCAACTTTCTGACTAGTATCTTCTATTGGTCACGGGATCAAGATCCCACTAGCTGGCTGTCTTCTTACTAGAGGCTTGGACTGAAACGTAGTCTCCCCCAGATATAAATGGGCGTGCTAGGGGTGCTAGGACGAGCTGTGTGCAAGTCCACTAGCCTGTTGGATCATATTGGCAGCTCGGAACGAGATGGACCGAGTCTAATGTGCTCTGGCAAGCGCCTCAGGTCAATTTCAAAGCTTCTAGAAAAGCTTTTGTAATGGCACGGTCAAGATACTGAGACGCAGGAGCAAGGTGGTGCGTAGGCATGCGTGTTACGGAAGAAAGATCCGCGGCGTTCGCGCTTGTAGGTGACAGATATCACAATTCTGACTATATCCGTACGGCATTGGGAAAGACGCTTGTAAGAGAGGCAGGCCTTTCCATTGATTTCACAGATGAGATCACTTTGCTTTCAGCTGAAACCCTGAAAGATTACAGAATGTTGATCGTGTTTCGCGACGGCGTGATATGGCCTAACGGCTACGGCGTCGGGGGGCACTATCCGGGCTACGTATCTGGCAGGAGTTCTGAAATAGTCAGTGATCCACCATTGCCAAGGATCGATGGTAAGCCTCAAATGTGGATGACGCCTTCTCAAGGGAAGGCCGTAAAGGAGTTTGTCGAAGATGGTGGTTCCGCATTTTTCTTCCATAATAGCAACTACATCTCTCTCTCAGATGGCGATTTCAGGGATGTGATAGGAGCAGTCTCCACTGGGCATCCTCCGATCCGTCCGTTCAAGATCAAGATAACGAACAAGAATCATCCCATAACGAGGGGTGTCAACGACTTCATCGTTACAGACGAACAGCACTACGTGAAATATGATAGGGATCCAGAATACGTTCTCATGAGAAGCGAAAATGAAGACAGACTTACATATTGCGGGTCTATGGGAGATCAAGGTACCTCATGTGAAGCCGGATGGGCATACGAATATGGAAAGGGAAGGGCATGCTTCATGGCTCCTGGGCATATGATCTCCGCATTGTGGAATCCTGAGTATGAGAAACTACAAAAGAATGCAGTGAAGTGGCTACTGAAGCAGATCTGATGCAATTCTGCTGTGCCTACAATGCAGACATAGGCCGCAAGAGAGAATCTCAACGCTCTTACTTTCTGGTCTTGATGGCAAAGTCCCTTCTGCTGCGCACGCCTACTATTGAAGGTGAACCGTGTCATGCCTATTCCGGCTAGAGAAATGAGACAGTTGATAAAGAAGAGGCTTCAAGGCTTGTCGCCGGATCAGAAGGTGAGAGAAATAGATCGCATACTCAAGGAGATCCCCTGGACAGTTGGCGATTACAGAGTGATCAGAGGTGAACTCAGAAGACAACGGGAAGCTGAGAAGGGTCTTGTTCCCGGCAGATACGCCGGCAGGGGTAAATACTACGTGAAGAAGGAGACGCCTCAATCAATGATCGTTGGTCTGCCAAACAGTGGGAAAAGCACATTGTTGGCATCATTAACAGGCTGCGATGTTAAGATTGCACCGTACCCCTTCACAACACAAAGACCCGAACTTGGCAGTCTGGTCTACAAAGATGTTAAAATCCAGCTGGTTGAACTGCCATCTTTCTATGAGGGAGTCAGCGCTCAGAATAAAGCACTGATATCTCTATTGAGGACAACTGACGCCGTCATCAATGTTGTTAACGAGGCTCAGGAACTGGAGGTGTTATCCAGGGAGATGGAAGAATCAAGAATCAGGTTGTATAACAGGAGAACTGGAGACTGCGAGAAGTACTCAGAAGATTTCATCTCTCTCCCTGCGATAATTGTTTACAGGAATGAGAAACCAAGGACGGAACTTGAGACAATAGACTTTCGTGAATACAAGAGTATAAAGGAGGAACTGTGTCAACAGCTCAAGATAACGAGGATATACCTAAGGGACCTGGCAGGTAATGTCAATCTGCCTCCAATGGTGTTCTTGGATATGGAGGAAGTCTGTGTCGAAGATGTTGCGAGGAGGATTGGTGCCAGATTCTTGCGACAATTCAGATACGCAAGAGCATGGGGAACTTCTGCAAACTATGATGGCGAGAAGGTAGGGCTAAGAAGAAGAAGACTGGCGGACGGAGATACAGTGACTCTATATGCAGGCTAAGGCTTCCATTCCTATCAGTATGCACTTTTCCTGTCACTAATGGGTTTCTCCACCAGTGGCGCCAGCGAGCGCTTCTTTCATTCAGTGTTATGACTCTTGATCTGTGTAGGCTATCTTCACCATTCTTTCTTGTCTTCGTGACCTTAGAACGACCAACAATCAGCGTTTGTCTTCCATATTAATTCTATTCGCAGAGTATCAGAGTAAATATAAGAGGATGTATTGCGATCTAACTGGTTGACATG
>CAZBDB010000102.1:0-5122 GCA_964490655.1 uncultured Candidatus Bathyarchaeia archaeon
AGAACGAGCTATACAACTCCTCTCTCCCCGATGTATGTCAGGCTGATGGATGGAACTCTCTCTGGCTTTAACATTCTTCTTGAATGCTCAGGTCTCATAACAGTCGCAATCTTTAGCTTCATCTCTACCTTGACGATTGGATTGTTGAAAGGTTCACTTTTGAGAAAGATGGTTTGGTTCATTCTCAGCGTCATTGTCGGCCTTTTCTGGAATATTAATCGACTTGTCGTAGTCATAATCATAGCATATAGATTTGGGCTTTCGACTTTCTCCTTCACACACTACTTTCTGGGTCCCTTCATCGATTTTGTTTGGGTCGTCTCCATGTGGGCTCTCGGAATGTCTTCAATGCAAAGGAAGGAGATCGCGGCTTGATCTTCAACATCCTCCTGTTCACAATCGCCCTGTTGATGATCGCCTATATGTTCAGACACCTTTGCTTCACCTACTATGCTGTTTTCGGAACTTCGAAGCAACACCTATTCTATAGGGTGGCTGGCACATACCAACCCCGAGTAACTGTACTCATACCAGCCCACAACGAGGAACGTGTGATAGGCAACCTCTTGAAACGGATAACCAAGTTGACCTATCCGAAGGATAGACTCGAAGTGATCGCCATAGATGATGCCTCAACCGATAGAACAGGCGAGATTGCAGACGAATTCGCCAAGAACTACAGCCACATCAAAGCTTTACACAGGGAGAGCGGCGGAAGGGGCAAGTCCGAGGCTCTAAGCGAAGGAGTCAAATTCTCAAACGGGGACATCATCCTGACTTTTGACGCTGACTACTATCCGCAACTGGACATAATAGAGAAGCTGGTAGCGCCATTCGTAGATCCAGAGGTCGGCGCCGTCCAAGGGAGAGTAACAGTCATGAATGAAGAGGACTCACTCGTCTCAAAGATCGTGACATTGGAGAGGATCGGCGGATACCAGGTCGATCAGAGAGCTAGAGACAAGCTCATATTGATACCGCAGTACGGTGGGACGGTTGGAGGGTTCAGGAAGGAAGTCCTATGGAGGATCGGAGGCTGGGATCCGAATATGCTCGCTGAGGATACAGACCTCACAGTCCGTTGTATCCTTAGCGGTTATCAGGTCCGTTACGTTGGCGATGCTGAATGCTATGAGGAAGCCGTTACAACTTGGAGGGCTTACTGGAACCAGAGGTATCGCTGGGCTAAGGGGCACATGCAGTGTGCTTTCAGGCATCTCTTGAAGGTCCTAAGGAGCATTCATCTTAGCGCATTGGAGAAGATCGAGTTAGTCCTATTGTTAAGCATATATTTCGTGCCCATCCTGGTCATGCTCGGCTGGGCACTTGGTGTTTGGGCCTACTTGACAGAAGCCAGTATCACGATTGCACATTATCTCCTCATTCTCTCCGCCTTTGCATACAGCACCCTCGGAAACTTCGCCCCATTCTTCGAGATCGGCACAGCAGCTTATCTTGACAATAGAAGGCGCATCTTGTGGATGCTCCCACTCCTCATCATCACGTTCTTGATCATGGTTCCCTGCTGCACGAAGGCTCTTCTGGATCTCCTCCTAACATGGAAAAGGAATCAGAGGTGGAATCACACGCCGCACATGGGAAGCGCATACAATGAAAGGCGTGACAGCGTTGATAACCTCAACGGGGAGGAGAACGGTTTGGCTTCTCTTAGAGTTCCAAGTGGAGGAAGATGACAAAGTGAACTTACTAGCCTTATTGCCCTTCCTTGTCCTGATCGCCCCCATCGTACCTGCCTTCATCGAGAGCTTAAGACGGAAGGACAAAGGCCCTAGAGAGATTCCTGAGCAGACTCTCGATGAAGAACAGGCAGATATCTCAAAGAAAATCCCCATGTTTGAGAGAGCCAGGGCAAGAGCGCGCGTGAAGATCGTGGGTGAGAGTATCCGCATTGTGGGCGATGTCAGCGTACCCAGCGGCGTCGAGATAAACGAGAACATGATTGTACACGGAAACCTGAGGCTGGGGAGCAAATGCCATGTTCATGGCAGCGTGAAAAGCTTTGGAGAGGTCGAGATAGGCGAATACTCGGTGATCGAAGGCCATATCATCTCGGACGGAACGGTAACTGTAGGCCGAAACGCAAAGGTCAAAGGGATAATCGACTCCGCGGGAGACATAATCCTAAAGGAACACTCTGAGGTTCAGGCTGTCTCATCTGAGAAGTCTGTTAGACTCGCACAGGGGGTCAAGATCGACCAACGAATCCCAGCCGGAGAGTCCATCACTGAATCATTGCTACCGCCAAGCACAAGAGAAAAGGAGATGGAGCCTGAAAGGTCAGCTGAAGCAACAATTCCGTTCGTCAGCACGTTCTTTGAGGATAGAAGATATCAACCGACCTCCGACGATAGGACAAGAATCTTCCAAAACCTCAGAGACGAAATCAGAAGAGTCGATAAACCTGAAGAGAAGAAAATCGATGAGGTAACGCTGAAGAAGCCGAGTCAGAGAGATACGGAGATACTCAAGCTGACGGTCTCAGGACACAACATCGACGAGATTGGCCTGAGATTGCTCCTTGATCCAGTTCATGTCCAAAAAACAATAGATTCCTTGATTGAGGCTGGATACTTAGACGAACATCTCGAACCTTTGAGACCTCGAGGTGTAGAGGAAGATGTAAGCGTAACCTCACCAGTGAAGGAAGAAAAGGAGAAGCCTGAAGTAGCAGAGTCCCGAGTAGGGGAGGTCTTCGAGAGGCTACTTGCGTCAAAACTACGCTCAGAGGTGAAGGGAGGTCCCAAGGTCGAAGAGAAAAGGGAAATTTCTACGAGGACCGAGATGAGGAAATTCCTCAAGGAATGGCAGCAGGAGTCGTCCGTATTATTCGGATATAGGGAAACGGGGAAGGAAAGACCATCTAGCGTCACTGAGAAGCCAGAGCAGACCGAGGAAGAGGATATGAAACTCCCAGATAATGTGGATGCAGATTCTCAAGAAATAGACCTCGGAGATAGATCCAGATGGGGACATGAGAAGCATCTGGGATTGGCTCTTCCCCTTTTGACATTAGTGGCGATTGTACTTTCAGAAGTTGCC
Source organism: uncultured Candidatus Bathyarchaeia archaeon (assembly GCA_964490655.1). Lineage (GTDB taxonomy): Archaea > Thermoproteota > Bathyarchaeia > Bathyarchaeales > WAQA01 > CAZBDB01. Next base: position 3,061 of record CAZBDB010000102.1, read on the forward strand.
TACTATAATCCGAGTGTACTCATGTTTGCCTTCTTGAAGAGCGTGATGCCGCCAGCGGTTAAGGTTTGGATGTTCTTCCTTGGCGTAGCGTTGGCATTGGCGGTCATAACTGTCCTGTTCTTTGCTAGAATGGTGTCTTCGCCAAGACTGAAAACTGGATGAATGGGTGATGAATGGCCAAAAAGAATCGTCAGTGGCAGCGGCGCTTTTGTTCTCTTTTCTAATGATTTCGAGTCCGATTGGTCGGGCATCATCACAGGTCGAGAACTGGATTGAACTGGGTACAGACAGCGAGGATACAGCTTGGTCTTATGTCTTGCTGGCGAAAGACACTGTAATGTTAGGAGCAAACTCGAAGGTAAGGAGTGGCGACATAGGAGCAAACATCGGTGATATTGGAAGAGTAACTGTTACAATAGGCGTCAATGCCAAGGTGTTGGGCCCCTCCAAGGTGAAGGGTGATCACATATGGTTGAAAGCGAACTCTGAGGTGTGGGATGTTCAGTATAACCAGATAAAGAAGGGTAAAAACGCGATAGTCCATGGAAGCGAAAGCGCCCTTCCTTACCTGCCGGTGGCTTCGCTACCTTACCTCCCAACGTTCTCGCCTGGCGCCGCTGACACTACAGTGAATGTAGGACAAACCTATGTCCTAGATGAAGGGGATTATGGCAATGTTATAGCCAAGACAAATGCAGAGCTCATCTTCAGCGGGGGCATATATAATCTTAAGTCGCTTGTCGCCTCCGCAAATGCGAGGCTTTGCTTCAAAACACCGTCTGAGGTGCGAATTGGCGATAGGCTGGCCATAGGTCCGAGAAGTAAGGTGGGACCACATCCTGGCTCTGGCATCGATGCTTCAGACATCATATTCTTTGTCAATGGTAACGACGGCTCCATGAAGGCAGTAGAAGGAGTCAATACCGACATTGATGCCAACATCTATGCTCCTAACGGCACAATCTGGCTAAAAACGAACACCGACGCCACTGGCTCATATATCGCCAAAGACATCAAAATAGGCGAGAACGTGACACTCACATTGGCTAGTGCCTTCGCTGATTACGCTGCAGCAGATGAGCTCGGCTTGTACTTCCACAACGACGGCACCTACGCCTACTTCAACGAAACCTTCGCTGACGACCCCATTCCGTCCGCCTTCACCTACACAGTCTACTTGGATAAACCTGGGGAAGGAAGATATCCGCAAGACTTCCGTCTCGTATATTCTTCTGACGCCGCAGATCTGGAAAGATGGGATGGATCTAACTGGAGGCATGTGGAGGACATAACTGTAACAGTAGACGGCAGAAGCCTAGTGTTCAGAGTTCCCCTATTGAGTGTCGCGAACCCAGACATCCAAGAAGACACGAAGGTATTGTTCGTACAGTATTTGGGCTGCGATTCCTACGAATTCGAGGTAGACTGGGCCCCTGACGTCGGGAACTATTTCATCTCCTCTGATGTCATTCCCAACCTACCTTGGCCAACACCATTGATCTTCGTATCAGCCGTTACGGCTAGTGTCTATTTCATTCACAAGCGGATGTTCAAATGGAATGGTTGAGGAAGTAGTCTCTGTTGTCATGCCAGCTTACAATGAGGAGGGACGGATAGCGGCATGCTTTCATCGAGTTGTGCAAGCCTTAGAGGAGTACGGGCTTCCTTTTGAGATAATCTTGGAAGAGGACGGTAGCACAGACAGGACTCCTCAAATCATCGATGAACTTGCCGAGAGCTATCCTTTCGTTAGGGCTTTGCATTTCCCGAGAAGGATGGGGAAAGGCTTCGGTGTGCGTATGGGCCTTAGGGCATCCAAAGGCAACCTCATAGTCTCGCTGGATTCGGACATGGAGTATCCTCCGGAGAAGATACCTGTCCTACTTGATGAGATAAATGGCGTAGACATTGTTGTGGGCGGAAGGATGGACTGGAGGAACTACAATACCAATGTTTGGAGACGTTTATCAAGCATAATTTACATTCTGCTGTTGAAGTGCTTGTTCAGAACCAATCAGCTTCTTGATCCTCAATCCGGATTCAAAGCCTACAAGCGCGAGGT
>CAZBDB010000103.1:0-5116 GCA_964490655.1 uncultured Candidatus Bathyarchaeia archaeon
AAGGCTTCTGGACGAAGAAGTGTTTTCCCGCTTTTGCAGATTCTATGGCCAAGGGTCCATGGCTGCTCATTCCGGTCGCTATGACAACAGCATCAATGTCCGCCTTTTCTAACATCATGTGAAAGTCTGTATAGTACTCCTTCGCATGCCACAGTTCCTTGGTCAGCCGGGCCCTTTCAGCTATGAGGTCGCATGTAGACACGATCTCGGCTCTCTCGTTCCTGGTCAAGTCGGGCAGATGCAGCACGTTGGCTATTTCGCCGCATCCTACGACGCCAAACTTGACAATCCTTCCCGATGTCATATCCGTTGCGCACGGCCTTCTGGTTCGGTTTCGTTATGCTTTCGACATGGGTCACTTAAGCTTTGTGCGACCGGAGCCCTGACACTTTTCCTGTTCCGCGCAAAGCCTTGTAATCCTGTACCATATCAGGTATCAGCGACTGGGCAATCCAGAGAGACTAGAAAAGAGGAGTTCCCCAAGCGGGCGCCTGGGAAGGCTTTTTCATGTCATCGATGCGGTAGGTTGACCTGTTCCATTCGTAGCTGCCATCAACAACCTCCTTCCTCAGGTATACATCGTGGTAATGAGCTAGCTTACGCCTGTCTAACGTCACGCCAAGGCCTGGACGGTCAGATACCTCGATGTATCCGTTCTGGAGCAATTCTCCGGCTATCGGTTCTTGGATGATATCTCCTTCAAGGAACTGCCAGTAGGTCTGGCTCGCAAGCAAGTTGTTAGGCATGGTTGACAAGGCGTGGGTAGCCGCAGCAGTCGAGATCCCAAGTTCTCCTCCGCTGTGCTTGTACACAGGCATGCCAGCAGCCTCCACCATCGCCGCAGCTCTCCTCATGCCTGTAAGTCCCCCATTACGATGTTGGTCTACTAGGATAATGTCGGCTGCCTCATTAGCCAAAACATTGAAGATATCCTTAAGAGTGACACAAGGCTCTTGAGCAGCGATGGGAATATTCAGCGATGCACGTAGCCGTCGCATGCCACCCAAATCTTGACGTGGGATAGGATCTTCTAATAGCTCAAGGTTGAAGTCCTGCAAGTAGTGACCGAGACGAGCTGCTGTTCCCACGGTCCATTTCTCGTTCGGGTCAATTCGCAATTTCGGCTCCAGCCCTATTGCTTCCCGAATGCTACGGATCGCTTCCAGATCCTCCTTGACGTCTATCCCGACCTTGATATAGATCGTATCGAACCCAGCTTCGACTGCTTTTAATGCCTCTTCAGCCATAACCTTCGGATGATCCCGCAGCAAATAGTACATGTAAACGACTTTCCGGCGGACAGCTCCACCAAAGAGCTTATGCACCGGCTCCCCTATCGCCTTCCCCTGGATGTCCAACAAAGCCGCCTCAACGGCCGCAAACAAAGAGGAACGCCCACTGTATCTCTGACGTAGCAGCTCAAGCTCAAATGGATCAAGAGCTGGACGAACCATAGCCTCGATTTGTGCTGCCGCTCTCTCATCGCCCAAAGTCTCCCCTAGTCCCGTGATCCCGTTATCTGTTGTCAGTTCCAAGATGACGCTGGTTATGCATGGTCTGGCGCCCTGTGCCCAGATTTCCGGACGAGTGAAGGGCACAGTCACCACAGTAGTTTGGACTTTCGAAATCTTCATGGTTGATTGCCCTCTGGCACTTTCTGGTATCTACAGAAAAAATGCGGATTTAAGCCTTGTCATGCAAATGCTACTTCCAGTGTCAACTTGTCTGCATACTTCTTTTGCATCTCATATACCAAAACGCAAAGCACTCTACCTCTTCTTTCTCCTCTACATCCGCTGTCAGAAAGAGGATCTGGGCAGAATTGGAGGCGGAAGAGCTGGCAACCGCAATCTGCGGCGGTCATTTCTCTGCGACATGAACAACAAGAAGCCAATCAGAAAACGAACGCGGAAACAGTAGCTGTATGGATTTGTCGTTCTTAAACCTAATATACACGGGACAAATAACTGCAGCAACATCGCAGATTGAGGACCGGTGACGATGAAGCAGCAACAGATATTCCAAGTCGACCTGACGAAGATCGATGGTGACGGGGACTTTCCTTGCCCGTCCTGCGGGCAGATCATATCTCCCGATGATGAATCAGGAGTCACTTACGAGATCGTAGATGTAAAGATGAAAGACGACCAACTGGACGAGCTAGTCATAGTTTGCAGCAAGTGTAACAGCCTGATCCACATAAGCGGTTTCGAGACTTTGGAACAATACGAAGACCGCTAGGCGTTTTTCTCCTCAAGTCTGCTTGTGATTCAAGAGGAATATTTTTCTGCTAGAGTCGTCTTCTCCTAATAGGAGATCGAACTGAGGATAAGTGGCATATACACGGCGACCATTGGCAGTTTTCCCCTAGAGGATTCCATGCAGAACAGGGAAAGATGCATAGGGGGCCTAATATCCAGCGGAATAGACCTACCGAATTACCCACAGCTGGCCGAGATGGGAGCGCAGTTTCTAGACGACCTGGTAGAGCAAGACTGCGGCATCGCTAGGGAGAATGGTGGATACATGCTGAGAGAGAAGGAAATAGAGGTACCTGCCTCTCCGCCCGGGCTGGAGCCATACAGGTGGACTGTAGAACACCTAGAGAACAAAGGGATGCTTCAGAAGATCAAACTGAAATCCTCCGTAACTGGACCGTTCACCTTGGCCTCCTACATAAAGACCCGGAATGGTACTTTCCCTTTCGACAGGGCTATATTGGACATAGGCATTGTTAGACAACTCGCGGATTTCTTATCCGATAGCTGCAGAGCGTTAACAGAGAATTCCCACGTCATCTCGATCGACGAGCCCATCCTCAGCGTCGTCATAGGCAGAAGAATACTCTTCGAATATGGTGAAGAAGACATAATCGAGATCTACAACAAGCTCAAGACAAGCTGTGGGAATAGACTTGTGGGAACACACATCTGCGGGACGATAACACCCCTTCTAGCTAAGATTTTGCTGCAAACTGAGCTTGACTTTCTAAACCACGAGTTCCACGACACCCCTAAGAACTTCGAGCTCTACGATCCGAAGGATGTAAAGAAGAGCGACAAGATGATGTCGATTGGCTGCGTATCAAGCAGGAACCCAAGAATAGAAACCGTCGAGGAAATCCTGGACGTAATGGCGAGATCGAAGAAGTATGGCGAGGACTTGATCTTCACACCCGACTGCGGCTTCAGGCCGCTCAGAGTCAACTCTGGAGAGAGAGGATACAGAATAGCGATGGAAAAGCTCAGAAACCTAGTCGAAGCAGCGGAGAAGATCAGATCCGAACGCGCTTGAATGCTACGATGGCTTACTTAGCCTAATTCAGCCCGACCTTCGTTAGTATGCTCTTGAACTCCTCCTCCTTTAGGGATGCTTTCCTACCGTTCTCGTAAATCACCTTCACACTCTGCATAACCTTCATCACCTGATCTTTGCTCGGATTCCTCCCAGTGATCTCCCGTATCTTGTGCCTTACGATGGCCTTCCCGGATTGTTTTCCGATCGTCAATCGTCGTCGATTCCCCACGAGTTCAGGCTGGTAAGGCTCGTACGTTAGCGGATTGCTTAAAACTCCATGCGTGTGGATGCCTGACTCGTGGGCGAAGGCGTAATCTCCCACTATGGCTTTGTTCGGTGGGACAACATAGCCAGTTGCACGGCCAATCAAATCAGCGAGCTCCTTCAGCTTTGCCGTCTTCCCTTCGAACTTCTCGACGCCGTGATGCATGTATAGATTCATAAGCACCTTCTCAGTCTCAGCGTTTCCAGCACGCTCCCCAATCCCAAGAAAGGTTGTACTTGCGTAGATTCTCTCCCAAACACCCGAGGCCGCACGAATAGCTGCCATCGTATTCTCAACCGCGTTCCCAAAATCATCATGGGCGTGCATCTCAACATTGGTCATCTTCGTCTCAGCTTTTATTGCCTTCACCTTTGCTGGTATACCATTGGGCAATGGTGCTCCAAGATCAGACAGGCCTACCCCAACGGTATCACATATTCGATAGCACTCCGCTCCAGCCTCAGCGACAACATTGATAAATTCCTTCTCGAACTTCCAGTCCGCTCTCGTACTGTCCTCGCCATGAACGAAAACCCTCAATCCTTGATCCTTCGCGGCGTACTCAACAGTCTCTGCGACCCTCGAGAGAAGTTCATCTTGTGTCATATCAGGCCATTTGGCTCTGAAATGTATGTTTGAGACAGGATGGGAGATCCCGACCTCGTCGAACCCGCAGCTTATCGCATCGTCTATATCCTTCTTGACAGCTCTACACCACCCAGCTATCCTAGAATTCAGGCCCATCTTGTGGATCAACCTTGCGGCCGTCTTGTCTAAGGGCTGATAATGATGGAGCTCAATTCTCTCAACGCCTATCTCGTCGAGAAGGCAGGCTATCTCAGCGGCACTCTCAGGCGACACTGCCAAACCTGGCATCTGAACCCCGTCTCTCAAAGTAGTATCATCAATCAGCGGTTCGGTCTCTAAAGGAAGATTGTTGAAAAAGAATTCTTTGAAGTCCACCTTAATCATCCTCTTTTATGAAGCCGTCTACGGAGAGATAGGAGAAGGAGGATGAAAGATTGAGATCAAAGTCTCAGTATGGAGTACGTTGGGATGCTGCTCGATCATTTCATAGATTATCCTTCTAAGATCCGCTAGGCTTTCAGCTTCGACCACAACGACGGCGTCAAACCTGCCCAAGACCGAATTAGCCATCTTCACACCTCTAATCCTCCTAGATCTCACTATCTCCTCAGAAGTGCCGGGCTTGACGGTGACCATTACGAAAGCCCTTAAAGCTTTGCGGCGCAGGTCTCTAGAAGGCAATGTCATTTCACCAACGGTCATTGATTCGCGATTATGGGCCAGTCAAGACCAAGGAAGTTTCTGTATGGATTATGTTTGGGTCCTTCTCGATGACTTTGTATACGATTTCATTTATGCTTTCAAGGTTTGGCGCTTCTATTACGATGATTGCATCGTATCTTCCATAGATCGCGTCCGCCTCTACAACTTCCTTCACTTTGCTCTTTATTCTCTCTACAACCTTCAAGGAAGTTGCAGGCTTCGTCTCGAGGAATATGTATGCTTTCATTCCTTTCACCTCTTATT
>CAZBDB010000104.1:0-5097 GCA_964490655.1 uncultured Candidatus Bathyarchaeia archaeon
GCACATTACCTTGATAGATGTACCTCAGTCCAACCTTTGATCCGATCTGTCTAGCTTTGCGGAGGGTTTCTACCGGCGTCGGGGGAAGATCAATCAGTTGGTAGGCTGGAGAGAATCTTGAGACGTGCCAAGGAATCCCTGGATCTAAGTCGCGGATGAACTCTGCAATCTTCGTCAAGTTTTCTTCGGAGTCATTCAGTCCGGGTATGATCAAAGTTGTTATCTCGATCCATATGCCCAGCTTCTTATGGAGCTCAATCGACTCAAGAACAGGCTCCAGTCGGGCTCCACAGGTCTTCCTGTAGAATTGGTCGCTGAAGCTCTTAAGGTCTATGTTTGCTGCGTGGAGGTAAGGAGCGATCTCCTTCAAAGCTTCCTCAGTGACATAGCCATTCGTCACGAAAACATTCTTGATCCCGCTCTCAACGGCGAGCTTCGCAGTATCATATGCGTACTCCATAAAGATGACTGGTTCTGTATAGGTGTAGGCTATACTCTCGCATCCGAGCCGCTTAGCAGCTTTCACAACCTCTTCTGGCGAAACATCCTCTCCCGCAATAGGCCTCTGAGGCTTGGGTGATTGAGATATCTCCCAGTTCTGGCAGTTCTCACATCGGAAGTTGCAGCCTACGGTGGCGATAGAATAGGCTGAAGAGCCTGGAAGGAAATTGAATAGGGGTTTCTTCTCGATAGGGTCGAGATGCCGGGCGATCAGTTTGCCGTAGACTAGCGAGTACAGCGTCCCGTCTTTGTTCTCTCGGACGCCGCAGATTCCTCTTTTTCCTTCTCTGATACTGCAGCGGTGGCTACACAGGTGGCAATTAACAACGTTTCCTTCCAGCTTACTGCAGAACATAGCCTCCCTGATTCTGACCTCCTCCCTTTAACCCTATCTAGGCTTTGCTATTATCTCTTTGATCTTCAGATCTAAGAACTTTCTGGGGTAGGATGGTTTCACCACAATAGCTGTGTCGGCTCCTTCATCTGTTCCGGCGATGGCTATGACCTCCTTATCCATAGGGATCAATCCGGCGTCAGCTGCCATAAGGACTATCTCAACGCAGACCTTCATCCCTTGGCAGAACCTGTACAAGGTTTGTCGGACGGCTTCGTTGATCGATACTCCGCTAAATCTCTCTGTGAAAGCAGAACTGACATCGTCGCCAAGCGCGTGGATACCCGTTAGAACCTTTACGCCTTTAGATTCTAGACTAGATCGCTCTTCTTTGGTCATCGTCCAACCTTTGTCACGAAAACTTTCACAGATAGTAACGGCGACTATGTTAACATCTGAATCATCGAAGATCTCAGCAACTTTTGAAGCTGTTCCACCATGAGAAGACGCAACCACAAGATCTCCAATCGCCAATTCCTTAGCTCTCTGCCGACTTAGCTTAATAGTCTCTTCGGTATTCCTCGGACCAGGACTTTCAAAATAGGTTATGCTCTTCTTCATCTTCATCAACTCTTAATCTTCACAGGACTCCGCTTTGTTAGATATGGAAAACCGAGAGATAAAGGCATTTGTCTCTTCCAAGTGTAGAAGAGTTCATCTCAGGAATGAAAAAAGTTACAACATACTTTATTAGCTAGCGATTGTCCTGAACTTTCCGTCCCTCTCGAAGGCTTTGTCATCGTATATGCTAACTCCCTTCACAACCCTAGTTATCACGCCTTTTTCACTCGGATTGTCAGGTTTCAAGCCTAGATCCAACGATTTGAAGAGCCCGATGAGCTGCCCAACCGTCACATCCATTGCTGGTCTGTAGAGGTCTGGGATGTTGAACGCGCCCTTTCTGTTGAATTCTATTGTTTGGTCCGCGCATCTTTCGATCTCGCCGTCCGTCTTGTCACATACTGCAACCTTCTTCATACCGAGGCCTTTAGCTTCTATCTCGTTTGCAAGGTCGAGCTCATACCTCCTAGTGAAAGGATGAGTTGATAGGAAGTAGACGACCAATGTCTCCTTGTCTATGACGACTTCTGGCCCATGCCTAACACCTAGGAACGTATCAGCCTTACAGACTATCCGGCCGGCAGTCATCTCCTGTAGCTTCAGACTCGATTCGACTGCACAGCCATAAAGGCACCCACTCCCCAGAAAGATCGCCCTCCTGAAGTCGGTCTCAGCAATCTCTTTTATGAGATCTGAATAGTTCTCAAATAGCAGTTTGGTCGCCTCGGAAAGATCTTTCACTATCGGTTCGTAAGTTTCCGGATCCTTTGCGTGCGCTAGAAACTGGGCTGTCATCAGCATCGTTGTGAACGAGGCCGTCATCGCTAAGCCCTTATCATTGGTGTCCTCAGACAGCAGAAGCAATAATGCGTTATTCTTCGCTTCTGCAAGCTTTGCAAGCTTCCCATCCTTGTTACATGTCACGATTATGTGACTGATTCGAGGGCAGAATCTCTCAGCTAGGAAGAAAGCCCCGGTGCTCTCAGGACTATTTCCTGACCTTGAGAACGATACCAATGTGTTATCGGCGTCTTTGAGAAGGATCGAGCTCCAGTGCGTGATCATGTCAGTTGTCGGCCTCGCTTCGACATCGAGCTGCCACCTGTGCCGGAGAAGGTTCTGGGCAGATAAACCGATGTACGCGGATGAGCCTGCCCCCGCAAGTATGACCCTTGGCTTCTTCCTTGAGAATGTTCTTGCATCTAAGAACGACCAGATCTCTTCTCTCCTTTTCTCCAGTATCTTGAAGTTCTCAGTCCAAAGTCTCGGCTGAGCCTCTATCTCCGCTGGGGTGTGCTCGGTCCCTTTTCTGACGCGCACCTTGTCAGGTAGAGTCATCAGGTTGTGAAGTTCGTTCATGAAATACTCATCTCATCCTGCAATTTGGGAGTTAGTGCTGGCTCATGAAGTTAAGAACGTCGGCCTCAGTTATCTTCTCCTCGGCTCCCCCGACGTATAGGCATGAGAGAGCACCTAAGGCGTTCGCGAACTCCATTGAAGCCTCAACGTTCTCCTTCTTGTGTACAAACTGGTAGATGAACCCTGCGTCGAAGGAGTCTCCCGCCCCTGTTGTGTCGGTTGGTCTGATACTTATAGGTTCCGCCTGGATGATTTTGTCGGTATGCTTGCCTACGGCTCCTTGTTCACCGCATTTTATGACGACAACCGGGACCTTGCTGCTTAACCTTTTCAACGCGGATCGTACGCTTCTAGAATCAGTTATGTCCTTCGCCTCCTTGTCGTTAGGGAGGAATATATCGACATGGTTCAAGATCTCGTCGATGTACTCGTACTTGTTTGATGGATCAGCGTTCGTGTCAAGTGATGTTGTAAGCCCTTGTTTTTTGGCTTCCGCGAAGATCTCATGGAGCGAGACGAGAAGTTTTCTCAGAATATATATCGACGAGATATGAAGATGATTGTATCCGCGGAACAGCTCGGGATCAATATCTGAGCCGGTCAGTGTGTCGATTCCCCGGGTGTAAGTGATGAGTGCTTTGTTCTCTGGATAGGTTAAGGAGATGGTTATTCCTGTCTTGATGCTGTCCAGAACCCTTACCTTTTCCGTTCCTACGTTACTCGACTTGAGTGTTTCAAGCACTACCCTGCCGTTCGAGTCGCTTCCAACCTTACCGAAGATGTCGACGCCGGCGGCGAGTTGGCCTAGCCTGCAGGCGAAGATTGAAGCCGCTCCTCCCATTACGGTTCTGATGTCCTCGCATGGAATCTCATGACCAAGGATTGGCAGCTGAGGCGCACCCGTCACGATTATGTCCACATTTAAGTCCCCGATTACCAATGTCTTCACGTTTTACACCCGTTCATGAAAAGCCCGTGATGGACCAGAGCCGGACCATCTTGAACTAGACATATGAAACTTTAAAACTTTAAGCCTTAACAATATCTTGAGGACAGACGGCTTGGTCGGTGGCATATACTTCATCGGGCACGTCTCAGAGGACCGCGTCGAGAACGTCAACGGCGTTAGGGTCCAGCCCGGTGGAGCGGCTTTGTACGCTGCAGTGGCGGCTAGGACTTTGTTTGGTGATGTCAGCCTCGTCTCGGCTCTGAGTAAGGACTACGGGTTCTTGGATGTTTTGCAGCCTTTCCTTTCTAGACATATCAGGTTCTCTAAGATGCCTCCGACCCAGTTTCATATCAAATATAATGAGAGGTGGGAAGCCCGTTATCTTAAGGCCGAGCATGGGGCTGGGTCTCGAATATCCGTCTCAAAGAGGTTTCTCGAAGGGTTAGGGCCTGAGGATGCAGTGCACCTTTCTCCGATCTTTCCTAGAAAGGCTCACAAGATTGTGGAGGGTATTAAGCGATCCTCTCCTCAGACCTGCGTCTCTGTTAATACTTGGATCGACTACATAACGAGGAGCAGGTTGAACAGGCGGGTTCTGAAGGAGCTGGCTGAGGATGTTGATTTTTTCATACTGAACGATTCCGAGGCAAAGGCCCTAGCTGAGACGGACTCCCTATCCACTGCGATAAGATTCCTGAAGGCCAGGATGCTAGTTGTCACTTTGGGGGAGCTGGGCGCGATAATAAGTCAAGAAGACGGTGAGATCCAGATGGTTCCAGCGTTACACTATCCAGTCAAGAGAGTGGTCGATACAACAGGTGCCGGTGACACATGGTGTGGAGCCTTTGTAGCTGCCTATAAACTGACCAGTGACCTGATGAAGTCTGTTACTGTGGCCTCGATAGTCTCAAGCATTAAGTGTACGAACTGGGGTTTCACCAGCCTATGGGACCTCCGCTTCAAGAATGTAGACGACGTAATCGAGTATGTCATAGGACTAAAGGAAGGAAGCCTACAGAAGAGAATATCAGACTACACTAGATAGAAGACCGAGGGAACTAATGCATAGTCATAGACTGTATGGCCTTTCTGATGCTCTCTCCGTTGCGTACAGGGAGCTATGTAAGTTGACAAGCCTAGCTGTCCAGGTTCAATCTGGCTGATTTCATTATTCCCTAGCGCGCTATCACTGGTTCTTAATAGAGCCCCGGGCGGGATTTGAACCCGCGACCCACGGCTTTCTCTGCACATACGTACGAGGCCGTTGCTCTAACCACTGAGCCACCGAGGCACAATCGAGATATCTATGAGAGCAGCCAGATAAATCTATACT
>CAZBDB010000105.1:0-5085 GCA_964490655.1 uncultured Candidatus Bathyarchaeia archaeon
GAATAGAGATCCATCGGAGATCCTGAAGCTCAACTCGAACGAGAACTTCTTCGTGTCCAAGGAGCTCCTTCGAAACCTTCTGAATGAGGTCAATGGAGAGATTGATCCCAGAATCTACCCTAGAGACGAGAAGACAGAATTCAAGGAAGCGCTGAGCAAGTACGTGAAAGTCTCACCAGATCAGATAGTCACTGGAACAGGAAGCGACCAACTCATCGACCTGATCTCACGTGCCTTTCTGAAACGTGGTGATTTGGCTCTGATCGTAACTCCGACTTTCTCTATGTATGAGCGTTGCGTTAGGACCCTGGGAGCTGAGCTCATCAGTGTCCCCCTAAGAAAGGATTTCTCCTTGGACATTGAGAATGTGTTAGAGAATGGGTCGGAGGCGAAGCTACTCTTCTTATGTTCCCCGAATAATCCTACAGCGAATCAATTCGAGACAGAGACGATTCAACGCGTGATAGACGAGTTTGATGGACTGGTCGTTGTTGACGAAGCTTATGCTGAGTTTGCAGAAAAGACAATCATCCCCCTGGTTGAGAAATCCGAGAATCTAGTCATATTGAGAACCTTCTCAAAAGCCTTAGGCGTTGCCGGCCTGAGGCTTGGATATGCTGTTTCCTGCTATGATCTTGCATCAACGATATCTGAGAGGTTTCAGATGCCGTACGTTACAACGCTCATTGCACTAAAGATGGGAGTGAAGCTCCTGGAAAACATAGATGTGTTTAGAGAAGCAATCGCGAAACTCAAGGCAGAAAGGGAAATGATGATCAAGAGGCTGAATGGGATGGAAGGGGTCAACGCCTTCGATTCCCAGACGAACTTCGTCCTGATGGAGCTTGAGAAGAGTTCAGCCAAGGTCTATAGGACGCTACTGAATAGAGGAATAATCGTCAGGAACCTAGGCAGAGTCCTTCACTTGGAGAACTGTCTTAGAGTCACGGTTGCGCCTCATGATATGACGGACAGGTTCATAGCCGAGTTCAGAGGAGTTCTCAATGAACAGGACGGCTGAAAAGTACTTGACATTCACTTTTGACGAAGACGAAACCTACGTCAAGAAGGATAAGGCTGAGTCACTGAAGGATGTTGACGCCGTTATATTCGACTGTGACGGCGTCCTAATAGACATCAGAGAATCCTATGACAGGGCCATCTCCGAAGCCGTCGTTTACATACTTGAAGGCTTTACAGGCCTCAGCCTTCCAAGAGATCTGATCCCCAGTGAGATTGTCTTCCTATTCAGAAAGAGCGGAGGCTTCAACAACGACTGGGACACCTGCTACGGAGTCCTAATGTTCATTCTATGCAATCTTCCAGAAGATTTTCAGAGAATATTGGGATCAAGTATCAAGAAGATCGATAGAAACGAGAAGCCGCTGCAAAGATTCCTGCAGATTAAGTCTGCGATTGGGGAGCGAGATCTCTGCGGAGTACTGGAGAAGAGAGTCATTGATGAACTGATCAGGGAATTGCCAAGATTCACCAGCAATCTCGACGAATCCGGTATCCGATCTGTTGATAGGAACTTGCGGAACGGAGAATTGGCGAAGGATTATTACGAACACTTAAGGTACCTGCTGTTATGCCCGTATAAGGTCGGTGGGGGCATAATACCAACGGTCTTCGAGGAGATATTCTGCGGGTCAAGCCTAGTTAGGGAAGTCTACGGAACAGATCCGGAATTCTATAATGGCTGTGGGAGGATAGAGAATGAGTGGCTCATAATCAGCAGCAGAACACTGGATCACTTGTCCTTGATTTTTGGAAAGCCGAATTTCGGCATAGCATCAGGAAGCCGATTCAAAACCGCCGAAAAGGTGTTGGACAAGATTCTGAGATACTTCAAGTCTCGGGCTCTAGTGTTCCTAGACGACATCGAAAGAGAACAGAAAAGAATTCTGGACGAAACCGGCTGTACAGCCAACATGAAGAAGCCCGGAGCCTTCTCTCTGCTCAAATCGTCCAAAGGTCTACAACCATTTAGAGCCGCCTTGTACGTCGGTGACTCGATGGAGGACGCCTTAACCGAGAAAAAGGCGCTGAATGTGGACCCGCGATTCCTCTTCGCCGGCGTCTATAGCTACTCAGGTTCGAAGGATGCATCACTGGAAAGCTTTCTACAGGCTGGAGTTGACGTGATCCTACCGTCTGTGAATGAAATCCCACTTCTGCTGGAGGAACTAAGAAGGTGAAAGAGTTGAGAGTAGCAGAGGTCTCAAGAAAGACGCGTGAGACTGAGATATACGCCAAGGTTGATCTCGACGCCACGGGAAAAGCAGAGGTCAAAACAGGGTTTGCCTTCGTTGATCATATGGTTGCTTCGCTTGCTACTCACAGCTTGATCGATATGACTGTTAAAGCAAAGGGCGATCTGAGGCATCATGTGGCCGAAGATGTCGCCATCTGCCTCGGTCAAGCTCTAAGGAAGGCATTAGGAGACTCTACTGGGATACGTAGATTCGGGTATGCTGCTGTGCCGATGGATTGTTCTCTGGCCTTTTCAGCTGTGGATCTCTCTAAGAGGCCTTATGCGAGGGTGGATCTGAAGCTTGAAGGCGGTTCAATCGAGGATACGCCGTGTGAAGATGTCTACCATTTCTTGGAGACTCTGGCCTCTTCAATGGAAGCGAACATACACATCTCTGTCGTATATGGAGAGAACGATCATCACAAAGTCGAAGCAGCTTTCAAGGCGCTGGCATTGTCGCTACGGGAGGCGATAGCCGTCGACCCTAGGAGGAAGGGCGTTCCCAGCTCTAAGGGGCTGATCTAGTATGGAGATTCTTCCAGCCGTAGACCTGATGGGAGGGAAGGTAGTGAGACTTCTAAGAGGTGATCCGGCGACAAAGAAGACCTATGAGCACCTAGGAGATCCTATCACTGTTGCGCAGAGATGGGAATCAGAGGGAGCGAGATATCTTCACATCATAGATCTGGATGCGGCACTCGGGCTTGGAAACAACATGGAAGCGATCAAAGGCATAGTCGATGCAGTTCAGGTTCCTGTCCAAGTTGGAGGTGGGATTAGAAGCCTCGATACCGCCCACGATTATCTCGAAATGGGTGTGGGCAGGATCGTCTTAGGCTCTCTCGCCTTTGAAGATCCATCTAAAGTTGGAGCGATCATAGACAGCCACGGTTCTGGACGTGTGGTGGTTGCTGTGGACAACATCAAAGGCAAAGTCGCTGTTAGAGGTTGGAGAGCAACTACAGAATCCACTGTCGAAGAATCGATCTCCATGTTCTCATCTATTGGAGTTGACATCTTCCTTGTAACCGCGGTTGCCAGGGATGGGACACTTATGGGTCCTGACCTTGATCTTATGAACCGTGCAATCCGTCTAGGAAACGTTCACATAATAGCGGCTGGAGGGATAAGCAGTCTAGAAGACCTGATCAGCCTAGATAACATGGGAGTCTACGGCGTCGTCATTGGGAAAGCCCTTTATGAAGGCAAGATCAGATTAGCAGATGCCTTCAAGATACTTAGGAAATGAAAATGCATTCTCATTGGAGCTTCAAATAAGGAGGTATTCAGGAAGTTTGATCTTGAGCATGAGGGACCTAGACTTTGAGAAAGGAAAAGGTCTGATACCGGTTGTCGTCCAAGATTATAATTCGAGCGAAGTGCTTACCTTGGCCTACGTGAACGAAGAAGCTCTAAGGAAGTCAATTGAGACAGGATACGCCCACTACTTCAGGAGGTCCAGAGGTAAAGTTATGAAGAAGGGTGAAACCTCTGGGCATATCCAGAAAATAAGGGATATTCAGGTTGATTGTGACTACGATGCGCTCATCTTCCTAGTAAAACAGAAAGGCGTAGCATGCCACCTAGGCAAGGAGACATGCTTCCACAGCAGGTTAGCCGAGTCTAAGAAGCTGAACACACCGTAGGGGACGTAACATAGATGAGCCGTGATAAGGAGTTGGAAGACCTCAGAGAAGAGATCAGGAAAGTCACAGCTGAAATCATCAAGCTCAGTGGGAGACGTCTCTCGTTGGCTGAGAGAGTCGGTGAGCTAAAGCTCCAGAAGTGTTTGCCAATCGAGGATTCAGATGTTGAGGAGGAGTTGAAGCAAGCTATTCTTGAGAATTGTCGCCTCTACAGGGTAAATTCTGAGTTTGGGATAGGACTCCTCGACCTTCTATTGGAAGAGTCCAAGAGGCTTCAGAGGAATATTATGAATCGAAGGCGATAAATATCATAGGCTAGAATCTTCCAAGAAGACGAGGGCTTCACCATGAATGTAACTATCATCGGAGGCGGTGGCCGGATGGGGCGCTGGCTCGTCCGCCACTTTCTCAGTCGGGGTCACAATATCAGAATCTCAGATATCAGAACTGTAGAGGCCGCGGCTTTTGCTGAATCCGTTGGGGTCTCATTCAGTGAAGACAATTCTGAGGCTATAAGAGACGCTGACCTGACCGTTGTCTCAACTCCAATCACAGTCGCCTCTAGAGTCCTCAGGGAGATTTCGCCTAGTGTGAAGGAAGGCTCTATTGTAGCTGAGATTTCCTCGCTTAAGTCCCATGTGGTTCCTGTCCTTCTTGAGATGGCTGGGAGGCACATTAACCCCTTATCGATTCATCCCCTCTTCGGTCCAGGACTCAAGAAGCTGGAGGAGGAGAAGATCGCATTGATTCCTATAGTTGACCCGTCATCCGAGGCTGATTCTGTGAATAGATTCTTCCCTGGCGCCAAGGTGATCGTGGTTGAAGCTGAGGAGCACGATCGAGCTATGGCACTGACCCTCTGTCTGCCACATTTTCTGAATATCATCTTTGCATCCATGATGAGTGAGGAGGATCTCGTCTTTTTGAAGAGGCTCGGGGGGACAACATTCACTTTGCAGTTAACATTGAGCGAGAGCGTCATGACAGAGAGTCCCGAATTGTACGCTTCGATCCAGATGAACGATGAGTACACGGTTCGATTTCTAGACAGGTTTCTCTCAAAGGCAGAAACTGTCAGAGACTGGATCGCCAAGAAGGATGCGAAGAGTTTCACAGAGTTCTATAGTTCAGCTCAGACCTCTCTTTCAAAGGATGAAGACTTCTCCAAGTCTTATGAGAGGA
>CAZBDB010000106.1:0-5060 GCA_964490655.1 uncultured Candidatus Bathyarchaeia archaeon
GACGTAGATGAGCACAGCAGAATACTACGAGATTATCATCAGCATACTGATAGGGTTGACGCTGTTGACGATTTTTCTGCTCTTCTTATACATGGTCTATGGGAGGGAGGAAAAGAAAAGCTTGCCCGCCAGAGGCTCCTCTAGACTACGCGCGAGGTCCCTAGTCGCTAGCCAATTGATGCTTCGCGTCCTGATAGCAATTCCATGAATAGGCGGATACATGGTTAGAGAGCAACCGCGCCAACACAGATCGCTTTTATAAACCGCATAATATAGTCTTTTCAATCATGTCCGTATTGGTTACCGGGAAGTAGCATGACGGTTGACTCCATAATCAAGGAGATTCTGACCTCACGGAGAGATCTAACACGTGAAGAAGTTCTCAGGATGATAGAGGAGAAAGTGAAGAGCGCTAGAGGATTTTTCACGGATGAAGCTGCCGCTCGGATAGTGAGTTCGGAACTCGGGATCAAGACCGCTCAGAAACAGCTGGCTGAGATCTTGATCAGAAATCTAGTTTCAGGATTGAACGATGTGACGGTTACAGGTCGAGTAATATCTGTCTCCCCCTCGAAAGGGTTCACCCGTTCGGATGGAACTGAAGGATTCGTCAAACGCATGCAGATAGCGGACAAGAGCGGACTGATGAAAACGACGCTCTGGGATGATAAGGCAAAAGAAGCAGACAATTTGGACATCAGATCAGGTCAGATACTCAGGCTTTCGCACGGTTACGTACGGGAGGGACTTGGTGGGATGATAGAGTTGAACTTGGGAACTCACGGCGAGATAGAAATTTTACCGGAAGAAAAACGTAACGAATACCCATCACTCGAGAACTTTCTAGAGAGAATTGGAGAGATCGCCGAGAAGGACAGAAGCGTTAATGTACTTGGAGTTGTCCGAAAAGTCTCTCCAGAGTCTAGATTCAAAAGAAAGGATGGCTCAGAGGGGAAGGTGAAGTCGATCTTGTTGAGAGACTTCACGGGTGAGATGAGGGTGGTCTTCTGGAACAACAAAGCGGACGAGATTGAAGATCTGAAAAGAGGGGATTACTTGAAGATGATGAATGCTGAGGTTAGAAGCGGAATCGGAGGCCAACTTGAAATGCATGTGCAGAGAAAGTCTGCAATTGAGAACTTGGCCGATATACCTCCAGGACTAGATTCACTCCCATCTATCTTCACAAAAGCTGAAGAGATAACCCCGGGAATGCGCAACATCGACATTCTAGCCAGAGTCGGAGACATCCGAGGAGGGAAAACAAAGCATTACGAAAAAAAGACTGGATCTCTCTCGAAGCTCCTCATAGAGGATGAGACAGGTTCCATCCAACTGAACCTCTGGGGGGATAAGGCTCTTCTCTCTGATAAGTTAAGACCGGGCGACATAATACTTATCGAACGAGCCTACGCCCGGGATAGGTTTGGCAGGCTCCTCCTGAACTTAGACGATGGGGGATCGATCACTATCGACCCTAAGATCAAAGAGGCAACGAAGCTACAAAGACTTGGTGAGAGAATAACTGAGATCTCAAAGATAGAAGAAGGAAAGTGCATAACCGTCCAAGGCGAAGTCCTGACCGAACCTAACCTTAGAGAGGTTGTAACCGCAAGAGGTGAGAGAGTGAAGGTCGCTTCCTTCGAGCTCGGCGATAGCAACGGGAGGGTTAAAGTATCCTTGTGGAGGGGTCTAGCAGAAGCCGCGGTGAAGCTCTCCGTTGGAAATATCGTCAAGATAAGAAACGTCTATGTCAGAAGAGACCCGTCGGGTGAGCTGAGCCTCAGCTCAGGTACGTTCACGTCTCTGCAGAGATTATGAAGAAACGATGACAGCCCGAAAAGTTAGCTGTGGCCTTTTTGAGGAACCTGTAAATGTTCTAGTTTCGGCCTGCTGTATTCTACTCCTTTGACTTCACCAGTGCGATCTCCATCGTTGAGACGTTCGACCTTCTATTGTCCTCCCTTGTTATCTCCTCTGTGCCTATCTCAATGTTCTCTATATTCACATTCTTCACGAAGGCCCGTCTGAGAAGTTCAACCGTATCGACCGCTCTGCTTATAGCCCTGCCTCTTGCCTTAACGACCACCTTATCGGCGTTGCTGTTGAAGAAGGTAAGGCATGCGATCACATAGTTCATCACTGGTTTCCTCCCGATCAGGACTGTATCCTCAGATGCCTTCTCTTCCTTTTTAGGAGTCTCCTCAGCCACTTCCATCGACCCCATACGCGATGATTGTACAGTTGCTCATGGATTGATTAGCTATAGATCGATTATGTGCATTTATGTTTTTTCGTGTCTAAAGCTTCTCTAAAGATCATATAAAGATGAGTATGAGCGTCAACAGGACAGCTAAAGACGGGAAGAGAAGCATAGCTGTCTTCTTGGTTCTGTCTATAGTCCGCTCTGTCAGAAGACAAATCTCTTGCAAATGCTTCTCCCCAATTATCTTAACCCCACGGACCTCCTCCATGCGCCATGAAGACTTAACGGCTTCTAGGTTCTCAAGAGCTTCGAAAGCCGCCGTCTCAATATACTTGATCAGCTTCTCACGGTCTATTGCCTCACCAACTGGATGGTAGCCCCTATCGACCTTCACGACGCCGTTTACCACGTGTGTGTCCGTTGTGAGGATCTCTCCGTCGTCTAACCCCATCGCTTTGAGTCTTGCGAGGATTTCCTCACGCAGCCCAGAGACCATATTGTTACCGTCAATGGTTACGTACGCAACCCTTTGATCGCCAACCTTGATAATGGTGATGCTTACACCGCCAGGACCGATCCCATCTCGAATACTGAAATCTTCAGGATTAACCTCAGCCGCGCCCACTTCAAAGCTTTGCCCTCTGCATCTCGCCGCCTTCTCCAATACAGCCAACGCAGCTCTTCCTGCGAGTTCTGCTGCTTTCTCTAGGTCAAAGGGGCCATCAATACTGTTATGGGCATCAATCGTGATAGCTGAGGCCAAACCATTCTTCCTTGCCTCCCGAATGATGGTATAGTCCAGCTCTCTTGGCAGATCTTCCATCGTCTGTGGAGCGAGTGTCAGTGTTAATAATGCACAATCCCCAAAGATCTGACAGCTCGCCTTCGCGCTCTCAACCTCTGAGCGTACAAATGGTGTAGCGTAAGAGTTGGAGCCGTCAAACGCAGCGCATTCAAGAAGTCTGTTTATTATCTTCTCGTTCTGGATTTGCGATGTCAGATCAAGGTCGTGCCCGGATATTCCGTGGGGAACAGAGACCACGCATTTGAGTCTATCCTCAAGTGAGGTTTGGATCATACCCGGTAGGGGACTGCTGCCAACATTCTTGAACGGTCCTGGATGAATTGCTGGTACGGCCATAGCAGTCTTTACTCTCTTCTTGGTCTTGAATACCAGCAGCGATATTTTCACATCCCTCTCCTCGCCGAACCTTTCAAAGAAATCTTCAAGAGGCGCATTGTAGCCGACTGTCCAATTCGCCAGAAAAGCTTTGAAGAGCAAGAGGGATCTAATTCCAAATCTCTCCTTTCCTATTGCATCAACTCGGGAAACGAAGAGGTGAATCCCAGAGAAGGAAAGGAGAATAGAGACAGCGAAGGACACTATAAGGTCTGGTCTGAAGCCATGCTCCATTATTGGTACCATGGACAGGATGATCAAGAGCAGAACTGGCTGCAGAAGAGCGGAAAGGACAATTCCTCCGTAGCTGACAGATGAGACTGCAGACAAAACGAATAATCGAAACGTCAGAGCTGCGAAGAAGCCTGCAGCCAGAATCTTAGCCCAAAGGTCCAAGTCTCCCGGCGGGATGCCGACAATATTGGCAGCAGATATGGATACTGATAGAATCACGGATGATGGGATGGAAAGGAAGGAGCAACGTCTAAAGTTGAGTATCGGATCAGCTCGCATGAGAAACTTGTCGTTGAGATAATCCGCAAATGACGTTGCTAGGAACAGAGATATGCCTATCAGAGTCCCTATGTTGAGAGCATTCAAGGAGGGATCGTATGAAAGCGATGCTGCAAGTCCTCCTATCAAACAAAGTATGAATGTATAGGCAATTACTGTTCTCAGCGATGGGAGCGTGAAGAGTGATGAATATCGTCCTGCCATTCTGTTCGTGTGAGAGAGTAGCTCACTGTTTGAGGTCATTTGGGTTGCTCCAGTGATAAGTGAACTATTTCAAATTCAAATAGTTTGGGGTACAATGCAAGAATCTACATCAACCCTGAAAGATCTCGGTTGTCGGCTAGCCGATTCTTGGGGAAAGAGGATAAGCCCTCAGAATGAGGAGGTCTGAAGAGACGGATCTTGCTCGATTTTGCCTTGGAATCAAGGGATAGAGTTTTATCTGAGATTCATTCTTATTTAACTGAGATTAGATGTCTGTAGATTCGCCGCCTCTAACCGTTTTCCACATGCTCGAAAGGCAGATAGGCAAGAAAATCTCTGTTATACTGAATCAGTCCTACGGGATTGAGGGGATGCTTGCTGCCGTTAATAGGGATCCCCCGGGGATATGGCTGTCCGAAGCTAAGGCAACAGTCTTGAGGGCAACCATCGCTCATCCGATACCCCAGGTCGTGAGCAGAGTGGAAAGAAGCGAGATATTCATCAACCTAGATTCGGTACAGCGAATCGAGGTCCTTCATGAAAGGTAATCTCTGAAGTTTTTGTAGTCAGAAAAACTGTGCTATCATGCAAAAGGCGATAAGGCATATCGCCAATATCAATACGATTTCAGGCTTTACCCTTATTCCTAGGGTCTCCTCCTCAAAGAATCTTAATAATCCAGCCCCGGTCGCTGGCATCGGTGCCTCCCTTCTCCGCCTCTTTGCTCTTCTGCCGCTCATACAACTACCTGCCCAGTAAACTCAGCTAAGCCTGACAATGGAATAAAGCCGGATGCAATATTTATCCTTTATCGTACAGGCCTAGAGGTAAAATGCAGGCTTCTCCTTCCCAAGCTTCCTATCCAAGCATGCCTTCACGAAACCATAGTATTCTGGCTCAGGCTTTCCAGGCCTGCTCTTGAATTCGCCATGGAACTGGCTTGCGAAGAAGAAGAAC
>CAZBDB010000107.1:0-4840 GCA_964490655.1 uncultured Candidatus Bathyarchaeia archaeon
ATCTGCCCTCAGCCACCCACCTATCAATCTCCTTTACCAGCCCTTCAGGCATCCTGACCTGAACCTGAGTCATACGGAATCGCCGAGTAGTAAACATAAATGTTTACGCTAATAAGGCTTTCGCACGCGACTCCACCAAGCCAGATAGCTAGATCCCGAGATCGTTGAAGACGGAAACCTTCACTTCCGCACGTGAAAAGACTATTATCCCTGAGACCTTCTCTCATACACGGGATTAGCTGTGGACGAGAAGGATGAGATGATAATCAGGATTCTCGAAAGAAGGTCAGGTCTATCCAGCAGAACACTTTCCAAGATGCTGGACATACCCATCTCCACAGTGCACAGGAGAATCAAGAGGATGGAGCGGGAAGGCGTGATCAAGGGATACAAGGCGCTGATTGACTACGAGAAGACAGCAAAGCCTATCGGTGCATTGTTGCTGATCGATCTGGCAGGGGTCATCCCGGGAAAAGGCCACATCCACAAGAAGGACATAATGGACGCCCTAAGAAGATTCGGAGAGATAGAGGAGATAATCGATGTTCAAGCGGCCAACTTTGATCTCGTTGTTAAGGCGAGGTTTCAGAGCCTTAGGAGATTGTCGGAATTTGTCGAGGAGCTGAGGCATATAGAAGGGATAGAGGAAACGTCATCTGCCATAATGACGCAGGAAACCGTCCTACCCCCGCCTTCTCCCGAATCACTCTTTGGCAAGATACTTGAAACAATCGCTCACCATGAGAAAAAATCTCATAAGCATCAACTGCTTTAAGAATTTATCCCAGAACTATGAGACAACTGTTATCTACTTTTGGTCCTGATAGATGTAAAGTTGAGAAATGTTAGTCGATCTGTTGAAGATCCTGAAATTCGGGATTGCGAATCCTCTATCTCGAAGGATCATTCTAGCCGGTGTGCTTCAAAGAGACGATGGATCGAGACGACTGGAAGAAGCCTTAGAAGCATATTCACGACTGGCAAGTCCTTATGGAACCAGTGACCGAATCTACACCTCTATGCTTGGTCTGATCTTGGACACGAGTTCAAGATTCTTCGGTGTTGATCCCAACGCTTTCAGAGGGTACTTGCAGAGCCCAGTAGTTCGCAGAGGATTGATCAGTGTACTGACGGGGATAGCGAAGTATGGAATAACCAGACCGCAGATTCTGGACACCCCCTTCCTTGTTGTTTGGAACTTCACGAACATGTGCAATCTAAGGTGTAGACACTGTTATCAACACGCCGGCTTACCCACGCCGAACGAACTAACCTTGCTGGAGAAAATCAAAGCCGTACACGAGCTAGCGAACGCAGGGGTCGTCTCCATCGCCCTATCAGGAGGCGAGCCACTAATGCACCCACACTTTTTCCCCGTTCTAGAAGAGATCACACAGAATGGGATGCACGCAGCTGTTGCCACCAACGGAACCATCATAACAAAGAAGATGGCCAAGCGACTGAAAGAGGCAGGTCTAAGCTACGTGGAAATCAGCCTAGACTCAGCTGATCCCAGGGTACATGACGAATTCAGAGGCGTTCCCGGCGCTTGGAAGAGAGCCGTGGAAGGCGTGAAGAACTGCGTAAACGAGGGCCTCTTCACAGCAATGGCAACCACCATAACCAGATTGAACGTGAAAGAAGCCCCAGCGTTGATCGAGTTAGCAAAGTCGCTCGGCGTGAATCGTTTCCTCCATTTCAACTTCATCCCAGCTGGAAGAGGTGAAGGCATTTTCGAACTAGATCTGTCCCCAGAGGAGAGAGAAAAGCTTCTAAGAACACTATATAGGAAGGCCAGAACCTCCGAGATAGAAGTGTTGTCCACGGCTCCCCAGTACGCCCGAGTTGTCCTACAGCAATCAGGGGGCCGCGATGTGACACCCACGCATTTCTATCTTGGCATAGAGCGAGGACACGATTTGAGCACTCTGGCTGAATTCGTGGGAGGCTGCGGCTCATGTAGGCTTTACTGTGCTCTCCAGCCTAATGGCGATGTGACTCCCTGCGTTTTCATCCCACAATGGATCGTGGGAAATCTACGTGAGGAGAGCTTCCTAGAAATCTGGAGCAGAACCAAGAAAGACGCGGGATTCAGATGCTTCAGAGATAGAGAACGCCTCGGCGACGCGTGCGGAACCTGCAAGTACAGATACGTATGCGGCGGATGTAGAGCCCGTGCATTGAGCTACTTCAATGATCCATTTGCCCCGGATGTTGGATGCATATTCAACCGGAAGATATGGAAAGATGCACTTGACTCATACAGCAAGCTCGAAAGGCCGAGAAGACCAGTCCTTCCTACGGCGAGCCACGCATGCCCCATATGCGCAGCAGCTACCGTCGACATTGATCCAGACACATTGAACCTGAAAAGTATGCGGAGATGGATCACGGCTCACATAGAGCTCCCTTCTGACCGCAACGTTTCAGACATCGATGTTGATACGATTATGCTAAACAATCTTGTCCAGGCAGAGTCAGAATCACCACAGATTGGCGACTACGATGGAGACGGCGTCCCAGATCTGACAGTCAAGTTTGACGGGTCGTCCGTCGCAAGCACACTGAAGCCTGGAGAAGTCGAAATAACGATAACTGGCAAACTGAACGATGGCACAATCTTCGAGGATGTTGACACAATCACAGTCACATAGAAAAGAGCCTGCAAAACCCGATCAGTAAGCAACAGAGGGAAAATAGGGGCTTCACAATCTGTGACTGCGTGAGCCTAGCTAGCTAGGAGGGAATGTCATTTTCCTTTTCTTGCCACTTCTTCTCGTTCACCATTTCTTGGGGGCTCTCGCGCAGAGATCTCTCTGAGAGTTGGGAGAGAAATCTCTCCAGCATCGCTCGTTCTTTAGACACTAGGCTAGTCTTTTCTTCTATCCTCGGACCCAGCTTCTTCTCAAGCAACCTCTCGAACACTTCTCGTATGGACGACTCTTGCACCAGCTCAGCCTCCTCCTTCTCATGGGAATCAGCTATCTCCTTCAGGGAGTAATCCAACTCATCTGCCGTAACACCCTTTTCAAGGATCTCCGTAACATATCGTATTAGGGGCTCTCCCCGCCGATTAGAAGCAATCAGCAATTTGCTGACTAGATCATCCGGAACGCGAATAAGCTTCATCTTCAACTCGCACTATGCCCTGATCACTACATATATCTCAGCCAAAGCGCACGATATAAAAAATACGAATCTTTCCTCTGGAACAATTGGTGTGTCCCGCTCTATCAGATGGAGGGTACAAGACCTATGTGACACTCACTGCACTAATTCCCGCTTTCGCTCATATTCCTCTATGATATTCCTCAAGATCTCAATGCGTTCCCCCAATCTTCGCTTATCAGGAAGGAAATCCATCACGGACTTAACGACATTTCCATAAGGATGCCTACTTCGAAGAAGCTCTAGGTAGCGAAAGCTGAGAATCTTCCCGGATCTGCCTTTCAGAAGCCTCAATACGGAAGACATGACAAAGATTGCTGAATATCTCGTCTGTAGCATGGCTGCCTCCAAATCCCCGTTTTCCAAACAATCTTGAGCGTTGGTCAGCTCAGTCTGAGCACCATAGATGGCTCCGCCTTGCTTCAGCAAGTCTTCTTCACCTGTTCTGCGGATCTCCTCAACTATCATCTCCTGCCAAATTGAGACCTGTTGAATGGCAGCTTCGACATCTTTTCTCTGAATACTCTTCAAGTTGTGGACTTCCCGGAATATTCTGTAAAACCTTGGCACCTCTTTCCTTAAGTGTGGAAGGTAGATCTTGGGTGGTATGATTTCCAAAACGTCCCTTTCAAGAAGTAGTGCTCTTGCAAGTTCCTCAGCAGCCCTCCTTATCTCTAACTCCGCCCCTTCCAGTCTTTTCTTTTCAAGATGATTCTCTGCAAGATACAGGCTCTTCTCTGCTCTTTCCACCAACCATCTTAGATGCGAATATGGCAGCCTGTGAGTCTGTGCATACTTCTTGAACCGGCAAAGGATTCCTTTTGGATCGTAGAGAGCCGTGCCATTCCTCATAACAGCAAGACAGAAAGCATGTTGGAACACGTTCACCTTTTGATCGAGAAATGGTCTGCTAAAGAACTCTAGAGACCAATTGTCGATCTCCAGCAGAATCCCCTTCTCTCTCTGCCTTGTCCTTGAGTATCCCTCGACATCTTCCCTCAATACAAGAAGGTCAAGATCACTCGTCTCCCTGACTTTGCCCTTCACAAAGCTGCCAAAAACGACTATTCCAACCACGGCCTCAGCCTGACTTTCTTGCTCGACAAAATCCCTGACTATTTCAGACATTCTCTGGAGCAGGTCAGACATCAGCCCTCAAAGCAATCTATAATTGTCATATCTGATAAATACCTTCTTGACAACCGACAAAACCTATAGACTAGACAGTATATTGGGTCGAGAGTCCTGCTTCAAACCATGAGTTTCTTGAATCAAGCTTGTCGGTGAACACGCGTTCGAGAATCTGTGCACACGGTAGATGAGTTGGCATATAGTTGCCTTGCTCTGCCAAAGGAATGATTTAAGTGACCAGATTTCAATGTCGTAATCGAGTGGTGAGATTATGGCAGAGAAAGCTGTGGGAGAAACCTTTGCGGCGTTGTTTGCCTTGATAGATTTGAGACAGATATTCAGAGACGCCAAGCCCACTTATCAATTGAGCAATGAACAGAAAGAGCAGATCAGACGTATAATTGAACAAGTGAGACACAGTGTAGATATCATTGAAGAGGAGCTAATGAAATGAAAAGGATGATTGAAAACATTGAAGTCAGGGCAGTCGAGGAGCTGTTCATAAACATTCAGCCGATCCAAGCTGCTGGGAGACTAACCC
>CAZBDB010000108.1:0-4804 GCA_964490655.1 uncultured Candidatus Bathyarchaeia archaeon
TGATGATGCCCATGTGGGGCATAGCAATGATGTGGGGCGGATACCAACGCATGGCAGCAGCCGCTGAAAGGGTGTTCGAGATTATCGATGCCGTGCCTGAAGTAAAGGATAGGCCTGACGCCATGGAGCTGCCTCCAATCAAGGGTCAGGTTAGATTTCATGGGGTCTCCTTTGGCTACGATAGGGATCGTTTAATTCTCAAGAACGTGGACGTGGAAGCAGAACATGGTCAAACTGTTGCCCTTTTGGGTCCCACGGGATCGGGAAAAAGCACGATCATCCGTCTTCTTCCGAGGTTTTACGATGTAACTTCGGGACAGATCACTGTCGATGGATATGACATTAGAGATATTAAGATCAAATCTTTGAGGGCACAGATAGGTATCGTTTCCCAGGAAACCTTTCTGTTCGCCACGACATTGAAGGATAACATTGCGTATGGGAAACCTGATGCAACGATGGAAGAGATTGTTCGGTCAGCTAAGATCGCTAGGATTCACGAGTTCATTGCGTCTCTACCGAAAGGATACGACACATTCGTGGGGGAGAGAGGCGTAACCTTGTCAGGAGGTCAGCAACAGCGGGTTGCCATAGCACGCGCTCTATTAATGGACCCCAAGATCCTGATTTTGGACGATTCTACGTCCAGCGTCGACGTTGACACGGAGTATGAGATTCAGCAGGCGCTGATGGCTTTGTTCAGAGATAGAACCACGTTTGTGATAACGCAGCGGCTGTCAACCATCCGAAACGCGGATAAGATCGTGGTTCTAGAAAATGGGAGAGTAGCGGAAGAAGGTTCGCATGAATTACTGATGAAGAAGAAGGGTGCTTATTACCGGATATATGAGACGCTCTACGAGGCCCAACAACCTGTAATCACGCCAGAAGCCTCTAAAGAAGCGATGACCGGGAGGATGGCGGAAAAGTGACGGGTTTTCATTACCATTATCATCATCACCATGGCCGGATAGATGAAGAATACGAGAGAAAGATGCCTGACAGGGTCTTGCTTTCAAGGCTGTTGAAGCACGTACTGCCATATCGAAAAAAACTTGCCATCGTCATGACTGCCATCATAGCTACAACAATCACAGGTCTGATACAGCCGAAGATAATGCAGATTGCCATCGACGAGTACATCTTCCAAGGCAACTTTGAAGGTTTATCCTCCATATCCCTTGCATTCATCAGTCTCCTTGTTGTGAACTGGATTTCACGTTATCTGCAGACATACCATCTAGGCTGGATGGGCCAGAACATGTTATACGAAATGAGGAAGAAGCTGTTCTCTCATCTACAGAAGCTTTCTTTTGGCTTCTACGACCGATCAGAGACAGGTGACATAGTGTCCAGAGTGACTAACGATACTGATAGCATAGGTGAAATGTTCGTCCGGGAATTCGTTGACGTCATCAGCCAATCTCTACTTCTCGTTGGAGTGCTAATCATGATGTTCTGGATGAGCGTACCTCTAGCCCTTGCGTCCATGATAGTCGTACCTCTCGTAGTTGTATCTGCTCTTGTGTTTCAATCCAAGTTTAGAGCAGCTTACAGAGCGACCAGAGAGAAGATATCGGGCGTCACATCGAGGCTACAGGAAGGCATCTCTGGCATCAGAGAGATTCAATCCTTTACACGAGAAGAAGATACCAAGGAGGATTTCAGACAGGCAAACATCGAAAACCTTCAGGCAAACCTTCAAGCAACAAAGGTCTGGGGGACATTTTCTCCCACCGTGCAGATGATCAGCGCCACAGGCATGGCTGTCATCTACCTGTATGGCGGCATGTTAGCAATAAATGGAGTAGTAACTGTGGGAACACTCTTCGCGTTCATTTACTACGTCCGAATGTTCTTCCGTCCAATCTTTACCCTTACAAACTTCTACAACACCGTTCAGTCGGCATTTGCTGCGGCGGAGAGAATCTTCGAAATCGAAGACACAATCCCTCAAATAAAGGATGAACCTGACGCCGTAGAGTTGCCACCTCTTAAAGGAGATGTCAAGTTTGAGGATGTAACCTTCGGCTATGACCCAGATCACCCCGTACTCTACAATATAAGCTTCCGGGCCCAACCGAAAGAGACCGTCGCCCTTGCTGGACCCACCGGTGCCGGTAAGAGCACCATAATTAAACTGCTAAGTCGCTTCTACGAACAGCAGTCTGGAACCATTGAGATTGATGGCTACGACATACGAAGAGTAACCTTAGGCTCTATTCACAGACGGATGGGCATAGTGTTGCAGGAGACGTTTCTTTTCTCTGGAACAATCAAGGAGAACATCCGCTACGGGAAGCTAGAAGCCACTGACGAGGAGATTATGAATGCAGCCAAGATGATTGGCGCCCACGACTTCATTATGCAGCTACCTGAAGGATACAACACAGAAATAGGTGAAAGAGGGGCAGGACTCTCAGTAGGCCAGAAGCAACTTGTCTCATTCGCACGGGCATTGCTCAGAGACCCAGCCATTCTGATCCTAGATGAGGCAACCTCAAGCATCGATCCCTATACTGATCTTCTAATTAGAAGAGCAATGAGGATTCTGTTTAAGGATAGAACCTCAATAATCATAGCACATCGACTCTCAACAATAAGAGAAGCAAATAAAATTCTGGTCATCGACGACGGGAGAATAGTAGAGAGGGGAAACCACGGAGAGCTCATGAAGAAGGGCGGGTTGTATCGCCACTTCTACGAGATGCAGTTCAAGGAGCCTGTGAAAGCAGCCGCAATGAGCGAATTTGCTCCTCAGATCGCGCAGACGGGGATAGCAGCCAAGAACCCAACCATGGACCCAGTCGACCCCAAGCGTGACCAATCTAGCCAACAGGATAAGCCAAAGCGGTAGTAAATCTTCAGCTGCGCTTCTCAGCTTCTATCAGCATGATTGTCTCGAAGGAGACCTTCGTCTGGTCGATCACATTAGCCCTTAAGCTGTACTTCTCAAGTTTCTCAATGGATTCGTTCACATCGGAGAGTGTTGACTGGACGAGCAGAATCCGCCCTTTCGGCTTTAGGTATCTTGACGCGGATGATATGAAACGATCTATGACCATCCTGCCTCTCTCACCTCCAGCCCAAGCGTAGTCTATCCAGCCGGTCTGTTCACCCTCCTCTGTTGGCAGATAAGGCGCATTGAAGAGGATCAGGCTAAATCTTCCACCTTCTTTTATAGGTCCAAATAGATCGCCGCGAATGACTTCCATGCTATCCGAGACTTCGTTGACTTTTGCGTTTAGCTTGGCGCATCTGACCGCGTAGGGGTTGACATCCGTGGCGACGACCCTTTTTGCCTTCAATGCTGAAAGTACAGCTAGAATTCCACATCCTGTGCCCAGATCCAGCACCACATCGTTAGAATCGGCGTCTAGATTCTCGGCCAAAAGGAAGGTATCCTCATCCGGTTCGTAGACGTGATCGAAGATGTGAAATACGTGTTCCTCAAAGAAGATCTTTCTCTTGCATCCTGTCTGCAACTTCGTTTGCGATCACCCCGAAGTCTTCAGGTGTCAACTCCCTCGTTCTACGGTTGACGAAGGGGATCATTTCTGACCATTCCCTGATCTCTCCATCGGATAACCTTAGCTTCTTGAGGAAGAGCTTGATGGCATTCCTGACCTTCCTGTTCCTCTGCGTGAAGAGCGTTCGCACCAGCTCGAAGAATATTCTCTCATCCTTCAACTGAAACGGAGGCTTCTTAGGCTTCAATCGGATGACTACTGAGTCGACGCTCGGCTGAGGCCAGAAAGCACTCCTAGGAACAGGCTCAAGCAGATCCACCTCAGCCCGATAATAGGTGAAGACGGTTAGACTGCCATAATCTTTGCTGCCTGGTTCGGCTACTAAGCGGTCAGCGAACTCCTTCTGGAAGATCAGAACGTCACATTCGAAGTTCCTCTCTATCAGCCAATATACAATGGGAGAAGAGATGGAGTAAGGCGGAGAAGAGACAACCTTACTGAATGCGGGAACTGGCAGTCTGAGGATATCACCTTGCAGAATCATAATGTTGCCGAGGTCTGAGAGACGATCCCTCAGTATACTTGCTAGTTTTGGGTCGAGCTCTACAGCGATGACCTTTCTGCACCTCTCAGCGAGCAGTCTAGTCAGGAATCCCAATCCGGCGCCTATCTCAAGAACGACCTCGTCGCTTCTTATCTGAGCATGACAGACCATTCGGTCCAGGAGAACAGCGTCGACCACAAAGTTCTGGCCTAGATGTTTCTTCGGGGAGATGCCGTATGCACGCAGGATACGTTGTATCTCGTTGATGAGGCTCATCACATACACGATCTGAATTGGCGGACGATATGAGTTCTAGGATTCCTCAGAGTCCTAGGTGGCAAATGATATTAGTTGGATGAGATAGAAAAAGGCTCCTGCAATACTATCCCATCGAATCCGTGATTGGGGGTTCTAGTGTGAAGATCACTGAGGTCAAGAGCTTTCTCGTCAATTATGGGAGGAGGAACTGGATCTTCGTCAAGGTCTCCACAGACTCGGGCATCGAAGGCGTCGGCGAGTGCTTCAACACTCTGAAGGACAAGGCTACGGAGGAGGCCGTCCAGTACCTGGCTCACTGGCTCATTGGCGAAGATCCACTGCGAATCGAGCATCTTTGGCAGACCATGTACCGATCTTCACGATTTCCCCTCGGTACCATAGACATGGCCGCCTTGAGCGGTCTTGAGCATGCTCTGTGGGACATAGCTGGAAAACACTTCGGAACTCCGGTCTACAACCTGTTGGGAGGAACGTGCCGCGATAAGATCCGAGTCTACACGCATGCTGGCGG
>CAZBDB010000109.1:0-4753 GCA_964490655.1 uncultured Candidatus Bathyarchaeia archaeon
TTCTGATTAGTTCATTTAGTAGCCGATGCCTAATGAAAATATTGCATGAGTTTGTCCCAACACGTAAATTCATGAAGTTTGCCGAAGAAACCGTGAACCTAGTCGACGGATGGAATATCACCGATAGTGCTGCGGGCATGCCTGCACCCAGTGGTACCGCTGTGGGTTGTGTACTCAAGACCAAATACCCTGACAAAATAGTAATACCCATATTCATATTGCACTACAAAAGCCCAGTCGAAGCAGGAGGCTTGGCTCTAGCAGCGGATGCTGTGGGCCTCGATGGGCTTGTGCTCACTATGGGAGACATTCCTAAGTATGGAGAACCCATAAAGATGTTGAAAAGCTCCGAGGAAGCTCGCGAATTCTTAAGCAAAAAAGCACGACTCAAGAATCTGAAGCTTGGGTGTCTGCTCACAGCACGTCGATCAGTAGAGGACGCCATCGCTAGGGTGAGGGGTGCATGGGACTTCATCTTCTTCATGAGACTCAAAGATGAATCGTTACCCGCACTAGAGCAGATAGCCAAAGAATGCAAACGTCTAAACAAGCCCATCTATTCGTACTTCTTGGTGGGAACTCCCAAAAACGCAGAGATCGTAAAGATGATTGGGTGGCCTATCACAACAACCATGAACCATGCTGAAGAGTTTGCTGCTAAGCTAGAGGGCATGGTAGATGGTATAATACCAACGTGTGCCGGAGACTTCGAAGGCGATAAAGAGCTACTGCAAAAACTCCAAAAGTTCAGAAAGCGATAGATCCGCCCATAACCCATCAAGATTTTCTTGATTTTCCATCTGTTTTCTGGGGAGGACTTGGGTTCCTTAGAAGTCCGAGTGGAATGTAGCACCATAGTACCTAGAAGCCAGATCTAGGAGATTTGTAAGATCCCACCATTCCATCAAATTGAGATCCACTGGGCTTCGGCCTTTGACATCTCTTCTACCATCTCCTCTATTTCTCTGGGCGTCAAGATGGCTGAGGTTAGCGGGTCGAACATAACTGCTTGTTTTGCCGCTGTAGGATCTTGTTCTAGGGCAGCCTTGACAGTCAGCTCCTGAACGTTTATGTTTGTTCTGTTCAGAGCTGCACATTGGGGAGGCAAGTCGCCAACAT
The DNA here is from genome assembly GCA_964490655.1 of uncultured Candidatus Bathyarchaeia archaeon. Lineage (GTDB taxonomy): Archaea > Thermoproteota > Bathyarchaeia > Bathyarchaeales > WAQA01 > CAZBDB01. Next base: position 1,120 of record CAZBDB010000109.1, read on the forward strand.
AGCATGGATGAATCCCGTTCTTATCGACGAGGCACGGGACCTCGACGCAGCATCTGTATGGAAGGTTAGTGATCAACCAGTCGTTGTCTACGTTGCCGTTTATTCGGCAGGGATCTCCCGTTTCAATCGAGTGGATTATGTCCACTCCGTATTCGTGAGATCGGCTTATCTCGATCGGTTCTTCGCCTCTAATCTGCTTCTTTACGTGTTCATAGTGGGGCTTCCAAGCCTCTTTGCATATTTCTAGATAGAACCATCTGGGCTCACAGTACTCCTTGCGCCTGTCTTCAGTGGTCCTGAAGTAGGGAACATACTCTGACAGATGATGACTGGACTCGGTGATGAAGTAACCCAAGTGCCTCATCATCTCGAAACGAACCTTATCCTTCTCATAGATCTCTCTTTTTTTCAAGGCTTCCCAGATCAGCGGATAGGCGTCTCTGCCTTTATACTTGTATTCCAGGAAGAAGGCCTGATGATTTATACCAGCAACCCAGTAGGAGACATCCTCATATGATACGTCTATGTATCTCGCGAGCTGCATCGCGGTTCCCTGAACGCTATGGCACAGACCCACATTGTTAATGTTTGTTGCCTTGTTCATAGCCCAGCAATTGATCGCCATGGGATTCGCATAATTTATCAGGAGCGCATCGGGACAGAAGTCTTTCATATCTCGGCATATGTCGAGCAGAACTGGAATCGTTCTCAATCCGCGGAAGACTCCGCCAGGCCCGATCGTATCCCCGACCTCTTGGTTGACACCGTATTTCAGCGGGATGTTTATGTCCAGTTCGAAGGCTTCCAGCCCGCCGACTTGTATCATGATGATCACATAGTCAGAGTCCTCTAGCGCCTCTTTACGGTCTAGGGTAGACTCGATCTCTGCATTGGGTGCATACTTGGATGCCATCAAACTTGCCAGCTTATCGATCAGTCCGAGCCGTTCAGCATCAATGTCCATAAGAGAGATCGTGGAATCCCTAAGTTCAGGATGGCAGAATATGTCGCCAAGTAGACGACTAGCGAAGACAACACTCCCGGCTCCGACAAAAGATATCTTAACCATACAGACCAACTAAGATATACGTGAAAGTGAAAGCTTAAAACATTTCTCCAAAAGCATCGAGTCTTCAGAACACTTGATTGCTGACCCAGACCCCGAGGCATCATTCCCTGATGACTAGACCTTTGCAGCAAACCTTTCGTAAGGAATCTCTGTGGAAGGCTGAGCTAACCTCTTGGCTTGCTTTCCATATGTCTGAGCACAGCTCTCTAGGCACACTTATATAACTCTGTTAAGAATGTATTAACTGAGGAGAAATGAAAGGTCAAATGACTTTCCAAGAGCAGATTCAGAAGTGCAGGAACTATGGAGATATCTTCGACGTCGTCAAGAGAGCCGTAAAGGAGACTATCGGTCGAGAAAGAGTCGGGTTGATGCTGTATTTGGGGAACCTTCCCCTTCGCGTGGGCGCCTTCCACGGACTAGGCTCAAACGGCATCGTCATAAATAGGAGACTCGTTGACCTCATGTCTAAGTCAGCTAGATCAACAACCGAAATGAACTCCTTCACCTTCACGCTTCTCCTTCACGAATACTTGCATTCGTTGGGATATGTGGGCGAAAGACATGTGAGGGGACTCACCCACAAAATAAGCAAAGAAGTCTTTGGGAGAGATCACCCCGCAACGATGATGGCTCTGCAGCTCCCAATACCTAGAATCCCACCGTCAGAGCTACAACTGAGAGCCAGAGACTTAGAATTGGAATTAGTAAAAGACTTTGAGAGGTCAAATCAGTCTTACATCAGCTAGCCGCCGCTTATTGACTTAAAGTGATTTGCTGAGCGTCTTCGTCATTCGATCGGACGGTAGGATTCAGGTGGAGGAGTCTTGACCAACTGCTCTTCCAGGAACTCCCTCCATGTTGCATGGGTCCAGAAGGCGCTCGCCTTCACCAGACATCTGAGGGCGTTCTCCTGATTGCCCAAACTGTAGTGATGAGCAAACCTCCGAAATTCTCGGTCAGCCTTCTTTAGTAGTTCCAAAGCCTCTTTCCTCTTGAATGTGTTGTGAGTTAATGCCCTTCCTATTATTGAGAAAGAGGAGTCACATGTACCCTTGGTCAAGTTCTCGATGTACTTCGGGAAGACACTCCAAGGCTTGTCTTGGTAATGAAGCCACATCTCCTCATCAGTTAGCGCCTTCCTGCCATTTCTCTCATCCCTTGACGCGGCCTCCCCGATTCTAACCCCCAAGTACCTAGCCTCCTGCAGAGCCTCTTCAAGATAAGCGGCGTGAACAGGCAATCCGCCGATATACTTTGCGCCCATAGTGAAGGCCCATTCGCAAAGCATGGTATTCGCGACTATCTGAAAGCCTTGGTTGCTCGCGACGGAGATCGTAGCCACAGGAATACCCTTCAACTCCCCACTCCAGAGGAATGGATATAACCTCTCGACGAAAAGGTGGGTCAATGCGTCAGCGGTCCAGCAGTGGACAGGTGAAGCGAGGATCATAGCGTTTGCCTCTTCAACCTTAAGCCACAATTTTCCTTCTCCCCTCCTTCCCATGTCATCTGATATGCTGCATCGATGCTCAGATATTCTTATGCATTCATAGCAGGATTTGCAGGGCCCAAACTTGTATTCCAGTAGATGTATCAGTTCCACCTGGACACTAGATACTGACCGGGCGCCATCCAACGCTTCATTCAGAACCTTCACAGTGTATCCATCCTTCCTACCATTACCGAGAATACCTAGGACGCGCGCCATACCTAACTCCTCAATACAAATCTTCCTCAAATAGGATAAGAATTCCGGTATCCAGGAAAATACCTAGCAGTGAGGGTGCTGATGTTGCCAAGCCGGCGGAACCCAAGCTGACTTGAGATTCTCCACAGCTTTGTCCAGATGTTCCTGTCCTCCTTTCAAGGTCCACATGAAGTGACCAGGAAGGAGCGCGTCGACGGATAGATTGGAAAGCCTCCCAATATGCCTTCGATAGTTTTCCAGGCTCGAGCCCGGCCAGTTGCCCAGTCCAATCGTTCCACCATAGAAGACGATGTCGGATGAGAAAAGAATCCTATACCTATCCTGGTCTAGGAGGTAGCAGGTGGAGCCCTCGCTGTGTCCTGGCACTTCGATAACAAACACTTCATATCTCCCCAGACTGAGCGTGTCGCCATCGTTAATCACATGATCTGGTTCAACATGGCGAAACTCGTAATCTTGTGGATATAGGCCGCTTCTCTTGGCGATGTCTAAGCCTAGCTCATCATCCCCGCCTTTCTCCAAGAGCCTTCCCTCAACTTCTGTACACACAATCTCGCAACCAGTTAGCATCTTGATGCTCCTGCAGCCTCCTGCGTGATCGGCGTGGCAGTGCGTAAGCAGGACTTGCGAGATCCTGTCTCTGTCGAAGCCTTCAGCTCGAATATTGTCAAATATGAGCTCAGGGCTTAGACCCGCGCCGGCATCAATCAGTGTCAATTCCTCTCCGCAGTCGATAAGGTAGACGTGACAATCGAAAGGGCTTGAGAGGCGTATCTGGCCGCTTCCAACCATGTATACATCTTTCGTTATTTTCATGGTTAGACTTCTCAAGTCAATACGAAAATAAGCTTTTG
>CAZBDB010000110.1:0-4728 GCA_964490655.1 uncultured Candidatus Bathyarchaeia archaeon
CTAAGCTTCTAGTGACTTGGAAAGGCGTACAGATAGTCCATAGAAACAATAGCCCTCAACATCAAGGGACCAGAAGGATGTTACCGAAAACAACACCGAAAATAACAACGCTAGAGGGGCAATATGGGGGGTCTAGAAAGACAGAAGATCAAACTCGCTTGGAAGGCTCTTTACCCGGCGCTACGAAGAAGGCGATTTCAAGCCTCTCATCACCAGTATTCCTCACACCATGAACAGTCCCGGGAGGAATATACAAAGCGATATCAGCTTCAATCGGCATCTCTTTCTTCTCCTCGCCAACATAGACCGTTCCTCTGCCCTTAGTCACATAGTAGACCTCTTCAGACTCAGGATGTATATGGGGAACGAGACCCTCACCGGGATCGAAAACCCCAAGAGCAAAAACCATATTCTCAGAACCCACAGTCTCAGCATTCACAACAGGCTTAATAGGTCCACCTAGGATCTCCTGAGCCTCTACATCCTCTACTTTGATCACCCTAGACGGCATCATAAACACCAGTACCTCAGTCCATCTAGCTCAATATAAATCTGTACACTTCACCAGAAAGCAACAGTCATAATTCGGATGTTTGGGGGACGAGCATCGCTCGCTCAAGTTCTTTCTAAGGACCTTGAGGACCAACATGCCCCAATATCTGCGTTTAGGCAGAGCTTGCCCACAGAATGTTATGCTTTCAGATGTTGCTGAACCGTCACTCCAAAAGGATCCATCTCGGGAATGAATATCGGAAAGCCTTCAGAGTAAGCTTTCACAAATGATATATCTGTGTAGGTGATATATCGATATGTTATGAGCCAGAATGCGCATAAGAACGTACCTCTGAATTAGTTAAACCAATAGGGAGGTGAAGATATGAAATCGAAATTGACAAGCTCGCAGTTTCTCAAGGAAGAACAGAGAAATCTGCTTGAGACTTGGAAAAAGAACATCCGCGCCTCAGCCCCCCGCACCTCCGAGCTGATGACCGCCGCCCAGTTCGATCAAGAGACCCAGTCTTTCTTGGCCGAATTTGTGAAGGCTATTAGCTCAGAGAACTACGAGGACATCACTCAGCCAGAGTATGAGAATCTGCTGACGATGCTTCGGGGAGTAAGTTCCAATAGGGCTGAGCAAGGGTTCACTCCCACCGAGACCGCTGTCTTCATCATGAGCTTCAAGGAAGCAGTAAATAGGTACCTAGGGGAGAAATTGGAGGATCCCAAGAGGCTGGCCGCTGAAGTTCTGGTCATGGGAAGTCTGATCGATAAACTTGCTCTCTATACCTTCGAAAGCTTTGTAGAAAGCAGAGAAAAGATGATAAAGGAAAAGGCTATGGCCCTTGAGTTCTCGAACCCCATGATCATGGTCTGGGACAACTTGATCGCCTTCCCTCTGCAAGGAATTCTCGACACGCATCGCATGGCGAAGTTCACCACGGAGATGCTAGACGGCATAACGAGACACCAAGCCAGAGTCGTCATAGTAGACCTGACTGCAATCGCCACCATGGACACGGCCACATGTAACCATCTCATACAGGCGATCAAGGCAGCCCGGCTGATGGGGTCAGAGGCGATCATAACAGGCATAAGCCCCTCTGTCGCGTCTATCATCGTCAAGTTGGGCGTTGATCTCGAAGCCCACACACTTCGAGAACTTAGGGAGGGCATACAGTACGCCTTCAGAGTCCTGAAGTTGAATGTTACAGAAGAAGTATCCTAAGGTGAATATGATTAATGGAAAAACGCGGTAGAGCATCCATCTTGAAAATCGAAGACTTCCTCTTGGCTACCCCCGAAAAGGCAATGCACGACCTCGCAGCTATCCAGTTTAAAGATGACCTTCTCGAGAGAGTGAAGGAGACCAAAATCAGCGGTCTCATCATAGACCTAGGCAGGATCGATGTCGTGGACAGCTTCATGGGCCGAACCATCGGCGAGATCGCCAATTCAGCGGCTCTTCTAGGCGCAGAAGTCGCGGTAATCGGCTTGAGGCCGGAGGTGGCAATAACAATGGTTGAGATGGGAATCTCGCTCGGACAAGTTCACCCACTTCTTAACCTAGATCTAGCTCTGGAGTTCCTACGCAACCAAACGAGAGGCGTGTGATCGAATTTCCCGACGAAGAGTTCGTAGAGGTTGAGATACAAGAAGACTTCGACATCATCAAGGCCCGGGCGAGGGCTAGGGTCCTCGCTGAGGCACTCGGCTTCGGTATAGTCGATCAAACTCGTATCGCAACAGCGGTTTCCGAGATCACGCGCAATGCCTTAGTCTATGGCGGCGGGGGAAAGATGACCCTTCGCACCGTTACGGACAGAAAAGGCCTAGAAATAGTGATTGTTGATCAGGGACCAGGCATCCCAAATGTAGACCGAGTCTTGGATGAAAGCTATCCAAAAACCGGCATCGGCCTCGGCTTAGGCCTGCAGGGCGCCAAGAGGCTGATGGATGAGTTTTACATCGACTCGAAGCCCGGAGTAGGAACCAAAGTAACCATGAGGAAATGGCTCCCAAGCGAGTCTCGACGGTGAAATGAATGAGGATTGGAGTTGTATGCAGACCCATGAAGAACCGGGAAGTCAGTGGAGATACATACCTCTTCTTAGAGTGGAACGCGCAGACCTTGATCGCCGTCATAGATGGGCTTGGCCACGGTGCCGAAGCGTACCATGCATCACAGAAGGCCCGGGAATATGTGAAAGAACACGCCGCCGAAGACCTCGAGGATATAATCAGGGGATGCCACAAGCACATTAAAAGGACGAGGGGCGTGTCCATTGGACTGGTCAGGATCGACAGGAAGACCAATCTGTTCTCCTGCTGCGGCGTCGGAAACATAGAGACCCGGATCTTAAGTAAACGTTTCAGACATCCCATCTCAACGGCTGGAATTGTGGGATACAACCTGAAGAAGACCCGCAAGCCCGAGTACCCATATGACCCTGCAGGCGTCGTGCTACTTTACTCCGACGGCGTTTCCACCAGATTCGATCCGTCCAAGTACCCACATCTTCGAAGAGACCCCCAGCGTGCAGCTGAGCAGATAATCAAGGAGTGGGGCAAGGAGACAGACGACGCCACTATACTCATTGCAGTGGAGACAGGGTGATGGCGATCAGGGAAATATACATAGAGAGACTCATTGACCTCTTCAAGGCATACATGAAGGGTAAAGACTCATTAGTGACTTTCGAGGAGGTCAGGTACAGAGCACATCAACTCGGGAAGAGACTCTTCAAGGAAAAGGTACCTCTAGACTGGATTGTAGGGCTTTACATCGAAGCCGTCAGTAGCCTCAGATCTGAAACCAGGGAAGAAGCCCTCGACCTTTCGGGGTGCGAAAACCTATTACTGGAGATGGTGATGACCTACAGCACAAGTCTTCTCGAAAGCACAGAGCTTGAACAGCGGCTTCAAGAGTCCGAGCAGAGGTTCAAGCGTATCGCTGAGAGGAGCTTCGACGCCATAGTCACATTAGACCCGTCAGGCCGTATCACCTACGCTTCTCCTACGACTGAGACGATCAGCGGTCGCGACCTTAAGGATATTTTGGGGAGACCATTCGATGATCTTGTGCACGAATCAGATATACCTAAGGCGACCGAGGCTTTAGCTGAAGTGATGGAGCGCGGGTACGTTAATCGCTTGCAGATAGAAATGCTTAGAGGAGACGGCTCACTGGTGACCGTTGAGGTCAACGCCTCCTCCATAACCAGCGACGGCGAGGCGGTCGGAGTCGAGGGAATCTTCAGAGACATCACCGAACGCAAAAAGGCGAAAGGGGCTTTGAGGGAATATGAAGTAAAATACATGAATCTGGTCAATAACTCAAACGACATAGTGTGCACAGCAGATAAGAGTGGAAACTGGACCTCCCTCAGCCCCTCAGTCAAGAAGATCCTAGGCTACGAGCCACAGGAAATGGTCGGCAGAGCTGCTTTTGATTTCGTGTTTCCCAAGGATGTTGAGCCTACACGAGACCTCCTTGAAGGTGTTGTCGAAGAAGGCAAGAGCTTCCGGGAATACAAGAACAGATGGATGAGCAAAGACGGCAGGATAGTCACACTGGCTTGGAACATGGTCCCGCTCAAAGATGAGAATGGTAGAATCATAGGGGCCCAGGGAGTGGGCAGAGAGATCGCAGAAAGAAAGAAGTCAGAACAGCCTAAGCGCCAAGCTAGCTAGCAGGCGCGCGAGTTACGAACATAGACGTCTCAATATCACGGTTCTCCTGTATCTTCACTAATGATCTTAGTCCAGATTCCTCAGCATTCCCAGCGTTACTAGGATGGTCAAGCGCAGTCCCACACTATATACAGATCTATCTCAGCGTCGTCCTAATCCCAGTTCCTTGAACACATTCGAAACAGTCCTGTAAGTAAGCTCGGCTGCATGGAAAGGATCATAATCGCGCCATCTCTGCCGCATCACAGAGACCTCCGAAGTCACAAAACCATCATATTCATTCTCCTTTAGCGCTGTGACGAACTCCCTTATGTTCAAGTCACCTTCTCCCGGAATCAAGAATTGGAACTCGGGGAGCCGCCCTCTGACATCTTTCAGATGAGTGTGAGTGATATGCTTTGAAAGCAACCGGATAACATCAGGAATGTGCAGTCCGAGTATAGCAAAGTGACTGACATCCAAGTTAACTTTCAAAGAGGACGACTTCACAGAAGAGAGGAGACGGAGCACCTTCTCAGGCGTATCCACCAACATGCC
>CAZBDB010000111.1:0-4696 GCA_964490655.1 uncultured Candidatus Bathyarchaeia archaeon
GGCTGACTGCACTCTTTCCCGACTAGATCCCAAAGAGCCATCTCGATAGAGTTTAAGGCCCAATTTGCCGCGTGAATGTGAAGGTGGCTAAGATTGTAGGACGCATACAGCTTTTTCTTTATCGGCTCGACGTTGAAAATCTCCTCTCCGACAAGCAGTGTCTTCGCCTTATCTATCAGCCTCTTCGTTGCTTCAACGTCCACTGGTGGGACAGCTTCGCCCAAGCCGACAAGGCCTTCGTCCGACAATACTTGCACGATCACCGCTACACGCCAGAGCCCTTCACCATGGTCAGGAGCATAGGTGGACTTCTTTATTGGAACAGCGACTACCTTAGATTTCAGATCGCTCGCTATCAATTCCGAAACTCCCTTCTAGGCACTTGTATTCTATTCTTACGGGCCTTAATGTTGCTTATGATCTATACGATTAGCTAGCGGGTTGACATACAAATCGAGAAACGACTATTCCAGGGTGCACCAGAAGACTTCATCTCGAAAGTTGCCGAGACAGTTGAAGACGCGATAAAAGTTCAAGTCGGCTTTGAATACGTTGGCTGCATTCACGGCGCAGAAATCTTCGGGAAACGGGGGTAAAAACTACCGTAAAACAGCCCAAAATCACCCTATAAGAGCCATTTTAGAGGAATGTCCTGATATGTTACCTCATCTGGGAGCGTTCTTCGGATAGTCATCGGTAGAATTCCTCTCTCAAGTTCTTCAATGGCTATGTCAATGGGGTTGCGGGATTTCTTGGAAGGCTCAATGAGGACTGGGGCGCCCATGGCTATCTGGAGAGCTCTGGCACCCACTATGCGAGCTCTCTCAAACCGCGTAAGCTTGGGCGGACCGACCCAGATCTTCTTCTCAGAATCCGTCTCCCTATAAATCCCTCATTCCTTCTTGAGGTGAAACTCTCGGGGTTTAGGCAGCGTTGCTTTACTCAATCCTCTTGGTGACGGCAAAATAGATGTGCCAGACAAGTTCTTACCTGATGACAGCTGAGTAATTCCCCCGATCTGTTGCAACAGTAGAGACAGCATTGAAAATATAAGTTTTTCCATTGGATTTCACGTTTCTCCCTTCTTTTTTGACAGAAAATCCACGTTAGGCCCTAGAAACAAACGTCTATTGTAACCGATTTCGAGGCCCATAAAACTTTATATTCTTGTCTTACCGACAAATTAGAAGCGGTCTTGACACAAGGAGAACTGAAACTAAGGGATATACTGATTCTGTTCGACCGAGACTCCGGGCTCTCCATATTTCAGAACTTCAGGGGATATGATAACCCGATCGATGATGCAGAGTGGATTCTCGAAAGGAACCCAAAAACAAAAGGCTTCATACTCAGACCGGTAACCGATGGTAGCGTAAAGGGATTATGGATCGGCGAATACGCCCATAACGGTAGTTCAATAACGCGATACGAGGTCCTCTATGACAAAGGAGCTCTCCAGTCAAGCAGACTGATATTGAATTATGTTGACCGCAAGATCACCGAGAGAGAGATAGCTAAGAAACTGAACCTTAGATGGCTAAAGAAGAAGTTAGGGAGCAAGATTGTCGGCGACTTCAGATACTACGAATGTCCATCTGACTATTTCTATAACATGTGTGACGAAATCGGAAGAGTTTACGAAAGCCTGAAAGAGAAGTATGGTGACAGAAGGGTTCCTTACTCGCAAGTTGCTGATGAAATCTCAGCCGCAGTTAAGTGCCCGGATGCCATCATCTGTCCTTTAAGGGCACCAAACGCATTCGAGAGAATACACAACCTCGACAGAGCCCTCAAAAGCCGCAAGATTGGCGAAATAAAGATTGTGAGCCCCGGGATCGTCCAGTTGGCCCAAAGTCCCTAGAAGCGAATACAAGAACCGAAAGAGCTGCATCATCCATTAGCGTGAAGTGAATATGAAAAGCAAGGCTAGGCTGCTGGAATATTTGCACGTTAGGAGATTCGCTCTTCCATCAGTCCAGATCACTAAGTTGAGAAGCCAAGGCTTATCCAATAAGACTTACCTGTTAAAGTCAGGGAAGGAGCACTTTATTCTGAGAGTTTTTCGAGATCGAAGCACAAAGACAATACTCAAAGAAATGAACACGTACAAAACCTTATCTGAGATGGCGGTTCCCGTTCCCAAAGTATACGTTGCTGATGTAAATGGGAGAGTTCTAGGCAGACCGTTCCTCTTGATGCAAAGGCTAGAAGGCGAGAAATTCAGTTCTCTTATTAGGAGAGGTGCTGGGAGAGATTTTGTCGAGGCATTAGCCCTGACTCTCCATAGACTACATTCAGTCGACCTCACGAGGTTGGGCTTTGAAGTGTCCCGAAAAGCGTTTGGAGACGATGTCTCAGATATCAGGATCTTAGCCGGGATGTTTCTAACTTTCTCAATGGCCCCATTATCTCTTTACAGAGTTCACAAGGCTCTATCCGAGATCTCGGACGTACATGTTCGAAGCAATCCGCCGGCTCTCCTGCATGGTGACTGCAACCCCGACAACGTCATCTATCGCAACGGACTTGCATATCTGATCGATTTAGAAGATGCCCATATCGGCGATCCAGCTTTTGACTTAGGATACGCCTACCATTTCATCAGGTTTGGAGCTTGGCCTAGACCGCAGCTGGCTGAGGATTTCCTTGTTGCATACCAGAAACTTCATGGGCAGATGGCAAGTCTAGAAGTCTACAAGAAGCTAGCTGCTCTGAAACTGGCTGTTTTTGTAAGGCTCCTGGTAGGCATCGATGCGTTGTCCCTTCTATTGGTAGGTTTCAAGAGGAAGGCAAGCCTGGTAGCTCTGAGGAAGTACTTGCTGCCCTTCTTCAATTATTGTCTCACCTACGCTGAGAAAGGCGAGGCTGAACTTGAGGGCTTGAGCTGAGCAGAACTAGCTCTCATGAACCTTAACTTACATTCTAGTGTCGTGTACCAAAATACAAAGTCAAAATGTGCACTTCGAGGTTCTATGACCAAAACATTAAAAGAATGTTTGTCTTCAGTTAAGCAAATCGCTATAGAAAGAGTTCGTCAAAGGCTCGGGATTCGCAGTTGGTCAAGCTGATGATTGACATGCACGTTCACACAAACTATTCTGACTCGAATGGAACAGTCGAGGAGGTGATCAAGGCTGCGAAAGACAAAGGTTTGAGTGGCATTGCGATTACGGATCATAACACTCTCGATGGTGCGAAGGTTGCCACGTATATGCAGAATGACCTAACGATCATTCCAGGAGAAGAGATCAAGACCGAGAGCGGAGAGATACTTGCCATAGGCATCAAGAAGGCTGTACCAGAGAATTTACCCATAGAAGAAGCCATACGTAGCGTCCATCTTCAGGGAGGGCTCGTCTTCATTCCTCACCCCACCGTACCATTCTTCAGAAGACTTAGAGAGTCCGACATGCGTAGACTGAACATCGACGGATTAGAAGTGTTCTCGGCTATTTCTCCACTAGCCGATCATTACGCATCAAAGAATATAGCTATAGCCAAAAGGCTGGGTTTGTCGACGATTGCCGGAAGCGACTCGCACTTTTCGGAAACCATTGGCGACGCCTATACGATCATAGATGCTAAAGACACCACATTGCCAAGCATCCTTGAAGCTTTGAGACTGGGAAGAACGGAACTGTTCGGGAGATCCTCAAAACTCAAGTTCAAAATGAAAATGGTCGGATTCGTGATACGAGGATTCTTCAGGAGAATATCCAATTGACTCCCCAAATGATGTCTCAGGGGTAGACCATAGCAAGAAACGCTAGGCGCTTTCTTAGATATATGCAAATCGAGTTATCCCCCAGATGCCAGTGTCGAGAGGTAGGTCTAGAGAGCAGATTGGTATAAGGAAGCCATCTAACACTTATCTCTTTGTACCATCCTCTATACAGAAGAGAAGAGTTGGATATCAAATGGATCTAAGCGTAGCTAGAGAATTCAGACAGCAACTATTCTGCAGTGATAGTTTACGGAGCGGTTCCTGTCATGAAGGAGTTTAAAACGCTTTACGATAGACTCGAAAGGGGATTATTCCTGTCCTCGATGATGGCAATCACTGATGGAAGTTTTTGCTCGGAGAGAAGCGAGGGTTGCATCATGGTACAGCTCGGGGCATATTTGGCTGAACCTCCAGCCTATGGCACACGGAAGTATTTCCTACCATCTGCGTCAGAAGAATGCATCCGATTCTTAGCAGACGAATGCAGGAAAGCCAAAGGTACTTCTGAAGTCTTCACCTGCCTGAATCTGGCTACTCCGAAGCTAGATTGGGGATTGGAGGCTGCTAAGTGTTTCTACAAGGCGGGAGGAGATTTTGTCGAGCTCAATGTCCATGGATCCTACGGGCCGTATCTACGACTGGGTAAACTTCGGGCTATGGTTCTGCCCGAGAATAGGAGCGAACTCTTCAGATGGATCGAGGCTTTTGTAGAGCTTGAGATCCCGCTGATGGTCAAGTTCAGGGAAGGCGTCATCGAAGACTACTCGCCAGTTCTGGACAAGACTGAAGATCTCAATCCCTTCGGCGTTCACTTCAACATAAGGAATGAGACTACTAGGAAGCCTGATTTCGAATTCGTTCGAGACGTCAAGGAAAGATACCCATTCTTTCTGCTGGCGAGCGGCTATGTCAGATCCGGTACTGATGCCGGAATGTTGTTCGAAGCTGGTGCCGACATGGTTGGCATAGCTG
>CAZBDB010000112.1:0-4679 GCA_964490655.1 uncultured Candidatus Bathyarchaeia archaeon
CATATAAGGACATCGAAGGTATCGAGATCCACAACGGCATCTGGCCCTCGATACTATCGGGCTCAGCTTCCTCCGCTATGCTCTGGTGGTGGGATGGCTACATCCACCCATACAATCTCTACTACCATTTTAGGGCTCTGAGCAGATACCTTGACGGAATAGATCCCGAGAAAGCTGGATTTGAGGAACTCCGGGCAAGGCTGATATTCCCCGACGAGATTAGCAAGGAGGACCTCACCGACATCACAGTCTATCCGAGTTTGGGTTGGGCTAGACCTGAAGCCAATCGCTTCAGAGTCAATCTCGATGGAACGGTAAGTAACATCACCCAACTCAGTTCCTTCGTTCAAGGGAGAGCTCACCCTGACCTCAAGAATAATCCCACGTTCGTGGTGACCTTCACCTATGGTGGACAGGCAATGTTCCACGTGAATTCTGTGGCTACCTCCGGCGCTGCATTGAGGGTCTACTTGAACGATTCGCTGATTGAGAGTGTTCCTTTACCCGATCGTGATGATGAGAACGATGCGAGTGTAAACGAATACAACATGGAAGTGAATGTCTCCGTTCCCGCTGGGACGCATGAGATAAGGCTGGACAACTCAGGCGGAGATTGGTTTTCCTTGGATTACGTGAAGTTTGCCGACGCGATGCTAAAGACTGCCAAGACGAGGGTCATTGGCCTAAGTAACGGAACTCTAGCGATGGTGTGGGTGCAGAACCGCGATCATACATGGTGGAATGTGGTCAACGAGATGCCGATAGAGCCCGTCAAGAACGCCACTGTAGAATTATCGGGGTTTCAAGACGGTGATTACACGGTTGAATGGTGGGACACCTACGATGGCGAGATCGTGAAAAGTGAGACGGTCACAGTATCTGAAGGCAGACTCTTAGTCACCCTAAAGGGCCTAGGAAGAGATGTAGCCCTGAAGATCTACAGTTCGCGCTGACAGACTCTCATTCCCTTTCTTGTAGCACCTCAGAGTATGATCTAGATCCATGTGGCTTAGTGCTGTAACATGATTTATCCTATTTGAAGCCTCGAATCTCTTGGTGAAAATCAAAACAGGCTGTTACTTTGCGAATCTGTCAGAAGAGATTCTACATTCGTTCGGGGAGCTTGGAGTATATTCCTTCGGATGTTCTGTAAATCGCCAGTCTTCCGACCGTCTCCCAGTTATCTCCGCTTCGACGACGAAGCTGGGCAACGATTACTTCAGCTGATGGGTCAGTCTTACCTGGCCAGATTGTTAAACCTAGGAAGTCTGTTTCATTGAGACGCGTGTAGAATCTAGCTTTCGGTTGTGAACTCAACTTTCTTCACCACTCTTCTCTTAGGGTCTACAGGATTTGTTCCCAATCTACATATTCATCAAAAATCTTCTTTGCGATATCTATTCTCCTTTTATCCAGAGGCTTTATCCTTCCAACGATCTTCTGGATCATCCTGAGAGTTGTGTAAGTGTCATAGGGCACCAGGATTACTGGAACCCGCAAATCATCAGCTCTTGGAAGTATCTTGACGCTAGGTCGTAGGTTCCCTGTCAAGACAATGGCTGATGCCCCCGCTTCCAGCGCCGCAAAAACTATGTCGGTGCGATCTCCTCCTGTGATGACGAGTTCGCTCGCAGCCTTTCTGAAATATCTGGCTGCACTTTCAGTAGTCATTGCGCCTACAAGGAGAGTCTGGATGATATTGTCCAACCCATCTTTCCCCGCAAGTATTTCGCCGCCGATGGCCTCGTGCACCTCGTTTGCGGTTAATGAGCTCAACATGTTGTTTTCTGGAATGAGCCCTAACACCCTGATTCCCATGGCTTCGAGCAATGGCTTTACCATTTTCTCAACCCTAGCCGTCTTCTCCTGTGGGATTCGATTCAGGATAACTCCGAAGAGCGATACGTGCCATTTTGCGCAGTAATCTTGGACCTGGAATACCTCATCCACGATGAGGTCGTTCTCAAGATGTGAGACAAGTAGGATCTTAGCTCCAAACTCGATAGCCAGCTTTGGCACAGGAGATCCTAAGAAAGATCCAACCGATAAGTTGGGTGGCCCCTCGATTAACACAACATCCTTGTCCTCGGAAGCCTTTTTGTGCGATTCGACAATTTCTGCAGAATACTTTGAGACGTCAGCTCTTTGATATTCCTCCAGAAACTCGTCTCTCCCCAATATTACCGGACATAAGATCTTGATATCATGTTCTAAGCCTAGAATCTGTTTCATGGTTATAACGTCTTGGTCGACGATCTCTCCTTCAGCACTTACTGCTGAGCCTAGGCCGATGGGCTTGAAGTATCCCACTTTTCTGCCTTGATCTTTCGCTTTCAAGGCGAGTCCGATAGTTACTATGCTCTTTCCGGCCAGTTCATTTGTTGACACTATGTAGATTTCTTGCTTGGCCAAGATGGATCCTCCGCTCTTGCGCTATTACTGAGATATCGTTATTCTTATATCTAATGCCAGGCAACCCTTCCTTTCTCCGTATACACATAATGGGTTTATCTCCATCTCAACTATCTCCTCATGGCTGCTCATAATCTGTGAAATCTTAGTGATTGTGTCGATGATGGATGCAATATCAGACGCAGGTTCACCCCTAACTCCCCTCAGCAATACATATGCCTTAGTCTCTTCAATCATCTCTCTAGCTTCGGATCTCGTTAAAGGGCATAGACGATATGACACATCCCTCAAGAAGTTGACGTATATCCCGCCTAAGCCAAACATCATCAAAGGGCCGAACTGTGGATCCCTGATCGCTCCAACGATGACCTCTTTGCCTAGCGGAACCATTTGTTGAACCAAGACCCCTAGGATTCTGGCTTGAGGCATTGAGAGCCGTGTCCTTCTGCGAAGTCTGCTGTAGGTTCTTTCAACTTGCTCCCTCGTCCCGAGATCGAGAATGACCCCGCCTATGTCTGTCTTGTGCATTATCTCTGGCGAGACTATCTTCATCGCCACGGGATAACCTATGGCGTCAGCGATCTCCCCGGCTTCTTTCCTGCTTCTAGCCATGAAGGCCTTTGGCATCGGAATCCCATAAGTTTCCGCTATCACGCTTGCCTCTTCGATTGTGAGACCTCTTCTCCTTTCCTGACGTGCCTTGGCGATTGTTTCCTTCACCGACTTGTCATCTACTCTCAGTGGCTTCGGCGGCTTTTCGCTTGGCATTCTCAGGATCAAACTGTAATCGTACATTGCTCTCAATGCGTACGATGCAGACTCTGGAAAAGAGTAATTTGGAATCTTGCCTTCTCTCAGTCTTCTTATAGCTGGCGAATCCTCATCGAATCCCATGAAGACGGCGGTGATCGGCTTCTCCGCGTATCTTTCACGCGCTTCTACTATGGCTGCTGCTACTTCGTAGGCAGGTGTCATGGCCTGCGGGGTTAGAATTATCATAATAGCGTCCACTTTGTCACTTCTAAGCCCGATATCTAGAACCGTATCGTATCGGTGTTCGTCCGCATCACCTAAGACGTCGACTGGATTGTCAAGGCCTGCGTGAGGAGGCAGACTGTCCCTGAGTTTCCTTAAGACATCAACTTCTAGTGAAGGCAGCTCTAATCCAAGATTCTCGCAAGCGTCAGCAGCCAAGATTCCAGGGCCACCTCCGTTGGTGATTACCAGGACGCTTTTGCCTTTGGCGACTGGTTGAGCCTCAAATGCTTGGACCAAATCAAAGAGCTCCCCCAGAGTTCTCGCTCTAAGGATTCCTGCTTTCTTGAAGGCTGCTGAAAAAGCTGTGTCAGATCCAGCTAGTGAGCCCGTGTGAGATGAGACCGCTCTCATGCCTACGTCGGTTGTGCCCGCTTTCAGAGCTATTATAGGCTTCTTTCTGCTCGCCTCATTAGCCACATTCATAAAACGTTTTCCGTCTTTGACCCCTTCGATGTACAGTCCAATCACCCTTGTATTTTCGTCATCAGCAAGAGCTTCAATGAAGTCCGCGGCATCCAAATCCGCCTCGTTTCCTAAGCTTACGAAGCTTGTGAATCCCAAATAGTTTTGAATTGTCCAGTTCAAGATTGAGCTTCCAAGGGCTCCACTCTGAGATACAAATGCTATGTTTCCAGGGAGAGGGTTAGCTGCCGCGAATGAAGCGTTCATATGGTGTCGAGTGTTTATTATCCCAAGGCAGTTAGGGCCTTGCATGCGCACATTGTACTTTCTGCATATGTTCACTAGTTTCCTTTCAAGTTCTGTTCCGTCCCTTCCCGTTTCACCGAATCCAGCAGAGATTACTACTATGCCTTTAACGCCTTTTCTTCCGCATTCCTCGGATATCCCCGGAACTATCTTCGCGGGGACAGCTATTACTGCCAAGTCGACCTCGCCGGGGGCCTCCAGGATGCTCTTGAAACATTTATACCCTAATAGATCCGCTGTGTTCGGATTAATCGGGTAAAGGTTTCCTTCGAATCCTGAGTCTATTATGTTCCTGAAGACTCTATGACCTACCTTCTCTTGGTCTCTGCTAGCCCCGACTACAGCAATCGATCTTGGCTTGAAGAAGGCGTCAAGCTTCATCGCCTTTGCTCACCGATGAATCCCGTAGGCTCAGTAAATATTGTGCATTACAGTTAAGTATTATGATCGAATTCTCTCGCGCGCTAATACCGGATGGAGGGCGACTTTTGCCACGTTACAATAGAATTGCGGGAATAACA
>CAZBDB010000113.1:0-4664 GCA_964490655.1 uncultured Candidatus Bathyarchaeia archaeon
CAGCCGAACAAGGCGATAGTAGGCGAGAACGCGTTCGTTCACGAGTCAGGCATACACACACATGCGATACTTGCCGAACCATTAACCTACGAGCCCATACCGCCGGAGCTAGTGGGGCGCAAAAGAAGACTGGCAGTGGGGAAACATGCTGGCTCACGGGGAATCGAGGCGGCCCTGAGAGAGATGGGGCTGCAAGCGAGCGAAGACCAGCTGAACGACATATTCCTCAGAGTGAAGACATTGGGTGACAAGGGCAAAAGGGTCACAGACGCAGATTTGCAGGCAGTAGCTGAGTCGGTGATGGGGTTGCCAAGTGTGCGAGCGATAAAACTTGAGGAGTTGACCGTCGTAACGGGAGACAAGGTTACCCCAACGGCCTCTGTTAGGTTGCACCTTAATGGCAAGCTTCTGACTGAAGCTGCTACGGGCATAGGTCCCGTTGACGCGGCAATCCATGCCATAAGGAAGGCGGTTTCAGCCGTTGAGCCTATACGCCTTGAAGAGTACCACGTGAACGCGATAACCGGGGGCACCGATGCTCTTGTTGAGGTAATAGTCAGGCTGAGGAAGGGGGACAGGATTGCAACAGCCATGGGGGCTCATGGAGACATAGTAATGGCAAGCGTCGAAGCCATGTTGAGCGGCATGAACGTCCTAATGAGCAACCACAACAGAACGTAAACAGTTCGTCCCCAAAAGGAGACTACACAACCCGCAAATAGCGCATCCCCTTCATTGAATGTCTAGGGCGGCAATAATCGATCTTAAACGATCCGCCCTGCCAACTGAGAAGATATGCAGGCATCTAAACGCAGAAAGAGTGGAAGGTTGGGGGCGTTATCACATGGATTCAGCTATTTCGAGGAGTTGTTCCAGAGGTATGTCAGCGAGTACCTCATAATGTATCCCGTTGTCCCACCACTCGACCCTCCCGCTATCATGAAAGCCCGCCAAATCCGCCGGACCGTATCCTCTACCATGGGCCCCGTTCACGCTGACGGTCACTTGACGGTCTGCACCAACCCCCGTCACATTCTCAACCATTGTTGTAGTGCCTGTTTCATCGGTAACAGCCACGGTGACTTGTATTGTTGGTTCTACCGCGCTGCCTTCGAAGGTGGTTTCGTCACGCAAGATGAGTATAAGAATCTCAATTTCGTCAACGTATTGTGGAATCGGTGGGAGATCTTTATTATCATATATGAGGGCGACGGATTTGCCGTCTCTCACCCTTATCTCGCTGAGGACGCTGCCTTCTGGCAAGTAGGTTGGCAGGCTGAAGTCGAGCTTTATTGAGGTGCGTGCATCATCTAATTCGAGCGTTACACCCAGGGCGGCCGTCGAAAGGGGAGCAGGATGAAAGCTGCTTGCACTACCTTGACTCTGTCCTTGTAATTGGAAGTTCGTTTCTAGTCGGGGGTTCGCCAGCATTCCTGCCGTAGAGATGCAACCTGCAATTATTATGGCGAGCAAGGTGAAGAAGATCCTTACCCTGCGAGTTTTTTTCTCATGCTTCGCATCCAATACTCTGCGACACACAAGTCGATAGATTGAGATATCCACCCTTCCTCTGCGACAGCTAACGCGTGATAGTATATATGCGTATTGGCTGAGATTCTCCGAGCAGACGTGCTAAGGGAACCCGGATTTGGCCGACTGATAACAGCGCAAGTGATTATTCCTGCTAGTAGAGAGGATTATCAAGAAACGATATGTCCTCAACGAGCGATTAGGGAACATGCAGGTGGCGCATTGCTTTCGTGAATGTCTGAGGAACACGCGGGTCTAGCAGTTGCCGATGACGGTGATTCTTCATTCAATTAACCTTAAAGTGATGGTCTTCTCGTTTACCTCGACGCTGAAGACCGATTTGTTCTCAAACCTTTCAGCTATCTCGTTCAGAGATTCCCTGTCAAAGCTCCAGAGAATCGGGTGGGGTTTGCGTTGGGCTATGCGGTAAGGGTAAATGTACAGCTTCGGCTTCAAAAGATCACACCTCACCGGTCTCGAAGGGTCGCTCCCTCTCGTCCAAGTGCTTTTCTGGAGCAACCCCATAAGTCTTGTCGGCCAATTCTTCCAACCTTCTCACTTGAGCTTCCTTGAACCCAATGTAGATCCCATCATATTTTCTTCCGACCCACGTTACTGTGGATTCACCAATGTCAAGCACTTCGTTCAGGAGAGGGCAGTGCGCCTCTAAGCCATGAACCACGGTTTTAGTCCCTTCGATATCGATTTCTCTTGGGTGTTTCGGCTTGATTCTTATACCGCCTTGGATGCCAGTTATTTCCAGCATGTTGCCCTGCCGCGGTGTATGATCTTGCCGAGAACCCTGCGTTCAATATCAATATGCGTAACTCTGGCTCCCATGTGCCCCTTGACGTCAATGTAGGCCGCTGCGCCATCTACCTCTTTCTTGCCGTCTTGAAGCACTAAGTAAACCTCTGCGTCGATCTTCACTTTTCCCGGTCCCCCTACCATTTCCGCTAACCCACCCTCAATCCAGAAGAACTGATCATCGTATTTTATGGGCATTCAGGTTCAAAAAGCTTATAAGCAAGAAGGTAATACACATTGCGTGCTTTGTTCCTGTGGAGGGTCAAAGAAGTGAGGGATTGTCGGGTACGGAGGAATCGTTTCCTCCACTGTTGAGTTCAACCCTCTAGAGTTTTCGACAGACAAGATAGCGAGTTTTCTGGCATCAGTTTTGTCTCAAACAATGTTTTCCACGCACGTATTATGGCGAGTACACACCATGAGCAACAAACAATCTTGGAGGATTCATAATTGGTTGAGATGAGCGGCGCTGAAGCTCTAGTTGAATCTCTGAAGAAGCAGAAGGTTGATGTGATCTTCGGCATACCTGGAGGCGCATTGATCCCTATCTACGATGTGCTCTACGACTCCGACATAAGGCACATACTCATGAGACACGAGCAATGTGCAGCACATGCAGCTGACGGATATGCAAGGGCCAGCGGCAGAGTCGGGGTCTGCATGGCGACTTCTGGGCCGGGAGCAACCAACCTCGTCACAGGCATCACGAACGCATACATGGACTCTTCTCCGATCATAGCCTTCACAGGTCAGGTCAACACATATTCCGCCAACACGTCGTACATGATAGGTAGAGACGCGTTTCAGGAAGCAGACATAATCGGGATAACCACTCCTATAACGAAGTGTAACTTTCTAGTGAGGAGCGCCAAGGAGATTCCGAGAACAGTCAAGAGTGCCTTCTATATTGCCTCTAGCGGCAGACCGGGACCTGTAGTTGTTGACGTTCCGAAGAACACGCAGACCGAGTCGGCAGACATGGATTTCAGCGATAACATCGAGTTCCGAGGTTACCGTCCGAACTATGAGCCTCATCCTCTTCAAGTGGAGAGAGCGGTGAAGCTGCTGATCAACGCCGAGAGACCCATCATCGTAGCCGGCGGCGGAGTCATATTGTCGGGGGCTTCTGCCGAGCTCTTAGCCTTAGCTGAGCTTCTGCTTGCACCTGTGGCTACCACCCTCATGGGAAAGGGATGCATCCCTGAGAACCATCCTTTGTCGCTTGGCATGCTTGGGATGCATGGGACAATCGGGTCAAACACTCTAGTCCCAGAGGCGGATGTGCTTCTGGCTGTCGGTATGAGGTTCTCAGATAGGACCACGGGAGATGTCAATGGGTTCTGTCCGGACGGCAAGATCATTCACGTCGACATAGACTCGTCAGAGATTGGGAAGAACATTAGACCGGATGTGCCTATAGTTGCCGGGGCAAGGAGGACTCTGCAGGTCATTCATGACCGTCTTGTTCAGAGCTTCGAGAAGAAGGAACGTTCTATCTGGGTGAGTAGAGTGCAGGAATTGAAGAGTCAGCAGGAGGAGATGGTGAAGTCGGAAAGAGGTCTGAAGCCTCCGCGGCTCTTGGCTGAGCTTCGTAAGATACTACCGGAAGACGCTATAGTAACGACAGAGGTGGGTCAGAACCAGATGTGGGCAGCTCTCTACCTGAAGGCGTACAAGCCTAGAACGTTCATCAGTTCGGGTGGACTAGGGACGATGGGATTCGGTTTTCCAGCGGCAATAGGAGCTAAAGTTGCTTGTCCAGATGTTCCAGTAGTCGATGTAGCCGGCGATGGGAGTTTCATTATGACTGGACAGGACTTGGCTTCCTCTGTGGTCGGGAAGATTCCTGTCACAGTGATGGTGCTCAACAACTCGGTCTTGGGAATGGTTGCGCAGTGGCAGAGGCTCTTCTATGACAGACGTTACTCCGGCGTTGACTTGGGAGGAATTCCTGACTTTGTCAAGCTTGCGGAAGCCTTTGGGGCGCAAGGGATCCGTGTCGGCTCCGTCAAGGAGTTTGTGGAGGCTGTAAAGGTGGCTATGAAGAGCGATGTCACAACGGTGATAGATGTTCCTATCTCGTCTGAAGACAATGTCTTCCCGATGGTTCCGCCTGGAGGAGCAATCAACAAGATCATAAAGGGTTGAGGAGACATGAGGAAGAGAGAAAGGATGTATACTATATCGGCTATTGTTGAGCATAAGCCTGGTGTGCTCTACAGCATATCTAACATGTTTAGGCGTAGAGACTTCAACATCGAGACTATATCCGTCGGGGCAGCTGAACAGAAAGACCTTGCG
Organism: uncultured Candidatus Bathyarchaeia archaeon; assembly: GCA_964490655.1. Classification (GTDB taxonomy): domain Archaea; phylum Thermoproteota; class Bathyarchaeia; order Bathyarchaeales; family WAQA01; genus CAZBDB01. Next base: position 4,639 of record CAZBDB010000113.1, read on the forward strand.
AGGATGATCATAACCATAAACGGGGA
>CAZBDB010000114.1:0-4644 GCA_964490655.1 uncultured Candidatus Bathyarchaeia archaeon
AAAGAAACAGGAGGCCAAAGGAGATCTCACAGGTCTATCAAGAGATAAGTCCCGCGGACTTCTTCTACCGAAACAGAGAGATGGCAGGTTTCACTAATCCAACTAGGTCGATCTTCACGGCGATCCGGGAACTTGTCGAGAACTCTCTTGATGCGTCGGAAGTTGAGAGCGTCCTACCCGACATCTACATAAGATTGTCTCATGACGATGAAGAAGAAAAAGGCAACGTCTACACCTTGAGGATCATGGATAATGGGTCGGGTATCCCCTCTACTCAAGTACCGTTGGCGTTCGGCCAATTCCTCTTTGGCTCGAAATATAGGCTGCGGCAAGCGAGGGGAACGTTCGGTCTGGGAGGAACCATGGCCATCCTCTATGGGCAGATCACCACAAACAAGCCGGTTCACATTGTCTCGAGTACAGGCGTATCTAAGGTCTTCGAGTACAAGCTGATGATAGACATCCAGAGAAATCGCCCTGTAATTCTTGACCGAAGAGTCCACGTCAATAAGGGAAGGAAGCAAAACCGCTGGCATGGCACTGTTGTCGAGTTTCACCTTGAAGGGGACTATTACAGAGCCATGCCCAAGATCTTGGACTACCTCAAGCAGACGGCGATCGTGAACCCTTACGCGAACATAACTTTCGTTGATCCCAGAGGTCGCCTGTACAGGTATCAAAGGACGACAACGAAAATGCCTCCGCCTCCTAAGGTTACACTTCCTCATCCGCATGGTGTTGATGTCGAGACGATTCAAAGAATAATAAGGATCACCAGATGCCGTAGCATGCTCGACTTTATGAAGGAGCACTTTCACAGAGTTGGAGAACAGACGGGACGTCAATTTTTGAAGTTCGCCCAGATTGATTGGAAGACCGATCCAAGGAGGTTAAGACCGGACGACATTGTAGGACTGGTCCAAGCGATGAAAAATTTCGATGGTTTTCTGCCTCCTGATGCCAGCTGCCTGTCCCCTCTGGGTGAGGACTTGTTGAGGGCCGGCATACTGAAGGAGCTAGAGCCGGAATTAGTGGCTGTCTCACAGCGTCGGCCCTCCACTTATTCGGGGTATCCGTTTATCGTAGAGACAGCTGTAGCTTTCGGCGGAAAAGTGCCCACTAAGGGTGATATTGCTCTTTACAGGTTTGCCAATAAGATTCCTTTATTGTACGATGAGTCGGGAGATGTGTCATGGAGGATCGTCAGGTCGATCAACTGGAGAAGATATGGGGTCACATCAGGTATGCCCGTAACCGTGCTAATTCACATCTGTAGCACGAAGATTCCATATAAGACTGTTGGCAAAGAGATAATAGCAGACAGACCCGAAGTCAGCCGAGAGATACTGAACGGCATTCGCACAGTTGCACGGCAACTTAGACGTTATTTGTCGCGTCGACAGCGCGTTGAGAGGCAGGTGAGAAGGCTGAGCGTTTTTTCCAGATATCTGCCGAAGATTGCTGAGTTCTCTGCCAAGTTGGGCGGTTTGCAATCACCACCCAGTATGGACAAATTGTATAGAAGGCAAAGGGTCTTCAAAGATTTCAAAACGTCAAGTCAGTATGTTGATAGCGAGATATTCAAAGCTGAATCTTACAAGACTCTGGTCGTGTATGTTAGGAACGAGCACAAGAGTAACACGGTGAATGTTAGAGTACTTGGCTTTGAATCCTCAAAATGGAAAAAACTGATAAAAGAAGTGAGCCTGGCTGCAGGCTCTGAACTCTACGAAATGTTGAAGAAAAGGGTTGAACTTGTGAAAATCGAGGTCAGATCAGCAAGGGCGGATAAACCGGGTATCGTGGATGCCTTTATTGATGGTTTGAGTGAGTAAATCTTGAGTAGAGGGTAACAACTTTGTCAAGCAAAACAGCAAAAGGATCTGGGACAGAACGAAAGGATGCGGTTTCAAGTAGCCTGGAGCATCTTGGAAAGAGGTTCTCTAGGCAGATAGATACGGGTGTGTTCCCGTGGGTTGAGATGAAGAGTCGATCTACGGACAACATATTCTATAACCCGGAGCTGAGGCAGTACGATCTCGGCGAGAAGACGATCAAGAGGAGTTCTCGGATTACAAGCCAACTCCGTCCGTTAACTCAGCTTGTGTGGACCGCGTACTTCGCACACGAACTTCTCAAAGAGAGAAAAACCAGCACTTTGAGGGACGTGTATTATTCAGCTCAGGCTTATGATATCTTCTTCAAGGATCAAGCGGAATCCGATAGCACAATAACTGACCTAGAGACAGTAACTGGACATCCGCGTGAGGGCTTCCACGTCTTCCCCGAAGAAAGATCTGCAGTCTTCGGCGACTTAACTATTCAATACACGGTTCCAGGATATGAAGGCCGAAGCCTCAACTTCACATCTCACCCTGATGGGATGATGATCGGGCCCGCACTTACTGGTTCGCTCTTAATTGAGACAGGAGCAGACAAAGTCATTGTGCTAGAGAAAGGGGCTATGTTCACCCGTTTCATCGAGGAGAGAGTCTACGAGAAGTTCAAGGCTATATTGGTATATACGTCGGGACAGGCCCCACGATCGACCAGATATTTCATACGACGTTTGAATCAGGAGTTAGGCCTTCCGGTCTACATCTTCAGCGACGGTGATCCGTGGGGTATGCACATAGCGATGGTCGTAATATCGGGCTCAGCCAACGCGGCTCACCTGAGAGAATTGGCAACGCCTGATGCTAAGTGGTCAGGAGTCTGGGCTTCGGATATTCCGAGTTATAAGCTGCCTAGTAACAAACTTACAGAACGCGATATCAAAAGGCTTGGCGAGTTAAAGAAGGATCCGAGATATAAGGATGAGCTCTGGCAGAGAGAAATCGAAACCTTCATGAAGATCAAGAGTAAATGCGAACTCGAAGCATTCTCCAGGTATGGGCTAAGCCACATTGTGGATAAGTATCTACCTGAAAGGCTAAAAGAAATGGAAGACTAACGGCGAATGCTTTGCACTACTATGTGGAGGGTCAACATTGAGTGGGAAACCGCTGTCTTGGCTCGTAGTCCTGGAGAAGATAGTCGGCTTCATAATCATGATCGCAGGCATCATCATCTTCTACAACACATACTCTAACATCAAGGCTGCCGGCCTAGGCGTCTACTACTTCATGGCAATGGGCATCGCATTGATAATACTGGGATTAGTCTTCCTTATCGCGAGAATAAGATAGTTTCTGGTAATCAGGTGGCGCCGCCGGATTCGTCAGGCGGGACGATTACTCCCACCTTCGGACTCGAACCGTCGACCAACGGGTTAACAGCATCAGCCTCCAAGACGGATGATCATTGGAGTCCGCTGCTCTACCGACTGAGCTCTCGTCCACACGCCTAGTCTGCATGTGTACGGCGGCTAGTCTTCTGTGGCGGCGCCGCTTAATCTGACACTGTTTGCAATATTTAAAGCTTCAGCCAGTAATATTTAGCCATATATTGACTGAAACTCGCTCAGTAGCTCCTTCATCTCCTGTCTTGTCTTGCAGACTGTGTTAATCGCTACTCCTCTTGGCGAGATCTTTCTCAGTATGTGCATCACCTTCTCAGGCGGGACATATATCTGGAGCAGTTTCTCTTTAGTCTGCACTTTTCTGTATAGAGGGATCCATTCATCGTCTCCTCCATCGGGCTTTCCTGCACCGGGAATCCATTGTATCGCATCCAGCTCAGGTATGCCCAGTAACTTGTCAAGGTGATGTATTTCCGAAGGTCCGTCTAAGTGCCACAGGGTTCTTTCAAAAAACCTGCACTCTTTAACGATGTAGGGATATGCGAACCTATCGAAGAGTTTCGGAGACAGGTAGACGATTGTATCGCACTGGAGGACAAAGTGTCTCTTCCCGCTCCATAGACCAGCCCAAGTAGAATATCCGTTCTCTGAGACGTTTATGGCTCTGCAAAGCTCCTCGTAACATCGAAGCAGGATATCGTGCACATTGTCTAGAGCCCTAATCAACCTGTCACCGTCGGTGAAGATGTCCTTAAGAAGATTCGTTGGGTAGTTGCCTCTCAGCTGCCCAATGACTGTCAATGCGTCAAGCAGATCTGTGAAGGATATGACTGCTTTATCTTCGAATTTTTCCCTCGCGATCTCCGTGCATTTGACCGTATATGTCCACCACTTGTTCTTTGGGTCGAACTCCAGATCTTCGATCTCGCCTATATCGAGGTCCCCTTGAAACCATGCGGTGTCTATCTTTCCATCGAATCTAAGCTCAGCACCCAGATAGGCCGAGAGGCTTCCCGGGCCGAGGTTGACCCACACGTTTGGGTAGGCTTCCTTCAAGTAAAGAGTGCAAGAGAATTGCCTGAGTAGTTCATCTATCGCTCTGTCCACATCTGGATAGTACCTGAGGAAAGCCCACGAATCGGTCTCCACCGGCTCCGCATGCCTAGGCGCGAAGATTTGGATTAGGGGTCTGTCTAGGCTTCTGCTCCACCACTCTTCGAAGATTTCTTTGGTTTCTTCCCAGTCATCCTTGAATAACATATTTTCACACATAGGCAGATTGATGGCATGCTCTTATCAAGTTTTTGCGAGGAAAATCTTAAGTAAGAAGTTGAATCGAATATTTAGTGGCGGTATTGAGGTAGGGGCCCGTAGCTCAGCCTGGTTGGAGCGACAGGCTCATA
>CAZBDB010000115.1:0-3339 GCA_964490655.1 uncultured Candidatus Bathyarchaeia archaeon
TCGAAGAAGAGCTCAGATAGTGGTGAGAGAACTTCTGGAGAAGATTCCAGAGATCAGAGCGCTTCCAAAAGGTGACATTCAAGCTGCTTATGATGGCGATCCGGCTGCTAAGAGTATCGACGAGGAGCTTCTCAGTTATCCCTGTGTCTTAGCCATTGCAACCTATAGAATAGCTCACGAACTTTACATAAGGGGAGTGCCGATGATACCTAGGATAATGAGTGAGTATGCCCACTCGATAACGGGTATTGACATTCATCCGGGAGCGAAGATCGGAAAGAACTTCTTCATGGACCATGGCACGGGGGTGGTCATAGGTGAGACAGCAGTGGTGGGGGATAACGTGAAGATTTACCAAGGTGTGACTTTGGGTGCATTAAGCTTTCCCAAGGATGAGAAGGGAAAAATAATTAAGGGCAGAAAGAGGCATCCTACCGTTGGGAATAATGTAGTGATATATTCTGGTGCGACTCTCCTCGGGGCTGACACGGTCATAGGAGATGACGCTGTTATAGGGGGAAACACTTGGATAACCCCGACGATTCCTTCGGGCACAAAGGTAACGATCATTCAGCCTGAGCTTCGCTACAAAGATATCAATTCCTCTGAAGAGTCCCGATCGACGGAAGAACAAAAGGGGTGAAGAGTCGCGAGAAGGATTTATGTGGACTACGCCGCCACGACGCCTTTGGATCCAAGGGTTCTTGAGGCTATGGGGCCCTACTTCACGGCGGTTTATGGTAATGCCTCGTCTATCAACATGTTTGGTTTGGAGGCTCGGGGGGCGCTTGAGGACTCTAGGAAGGTGGTGGCGAGTCTTGTTAACGCCGATGCTAAGGAGCTGATCTTCACAGGAAGCGCCACCGAATCTAACAATCTGGTTTTGAAGGGGTTTGCTTTCAGAAGGGGGAAGGAGAAGACCCACCTAGCAATTTCTACCATAGAGCATGACTGTGTCCTCAACTCGGCCAAGTGGCTGGAAAAACAAGGCTTCAAGATAACCTATGTACCTGTTGACAGATACGGCCTGCTGGATCTGGAAGAGCTGGAGAATGCTTTGAGAAGCGGAGCTTCCTTAGTTTCCATCATACACGCCAATAATGAGATCGGTACGATCCAACCTTTGAAAGATATTGGCCAATTGTGTCATGAGTACGGCGCCTTCTTTCATACAGATGCAGCTCAAAGCTTCGGAAAGATTCCCATAAATGTGAAGGAGATGAACATAGATCTTATGACCGTGAACGCCCATAAGATCTATGGACCTAAGGGGGTGGGCGCGCTCTTCATTAGAAAGGGAATAAGGATTGAGCCGCTGCTACATGGCGGCGGTCACGAGTTTGGCTTGAGGTCTGGCACTGAGAATGTACCGGGAATAGTGGGCTTCGCTAAGGCCGTGGGGCTTCGGAGGGAGGAGATGGAGCGGGAAGCTGAAAAGCTGAGCATGTTTAGGGACAGGCTCATAGAAGGCACGTTGGAGATTGAAGAGGCTTACCTGAATGGTCATCCCACTAAGAGGTTGCCAAACATAGCAAACTTCAGGTTCTCTTACATCGAGGGTGAATCCTTAGTCTTGCTCTTGAACGACGAAGGTGTCGCTGCATCTACAGGCTCTGCTTGTTCGTCCAGGTCCTTGGAGCCTAGCCATGTCCTTTTGGCTTTGGGTTTGAGGCCTGAGGAGGTCCATGGTAGTCTAAGGATATCTCTCGGGAAATATAATACGGAGGAGGATATCGACTACATACTTGAGGCTCTACCCGAAGCCGTGGGAAAACTGAGGGAGATATCGCCTTTGGGAAGGAAAGAATAGGATTCGAGTCTTTAACCATATAAGTGTTAGGAAAGACGGAGATTCAGCTTCTAAGCTAGGTGGAATATAGTGTGCTATCTTTGTCTTTCCAGCTCCCTACAAGCCCCCCTTCTATTGCTGGTGTTGTTTTGGTGTTATTTCCGGTAACATCTCTCGTTCGCTTTGCAGCTGGGGCTATCCGTTTGTGTAGGTAGTGTTGTTCTTGTAGGTTGTGTTGTCTTTACGGATGTTGGGTTGCTTTCTCTTTCAGTTCTTTCATATCTCTGTAGGTCGTCGAGAGTCTAGGGGGGTATATTTGGGTCTACATAGGTTAATAGCGAAAGCCTAATGTCTTGGCGGCTTCACTATTTTGACGCAAGCAATTCTGTTGTGTCTCTCGCCTGCTATCTCGGTGACGAACACGCAGACCTGCAGCCCTGTCCGTAGACTCTGCGGGATAACCTACTGGGTGATCGACGATCCTGAAGGAATTTACGATTTTGTCAATAATGAAGTTCAGACGGAGTGGGAGGTGGATACAAGGTTTGAGTGTCGGAAGCCAGCTGAGGATCATTGGCTGAGAACCCTGTCGAAGCGTAGGTGGAGTTTAGAAGTTGCGGGGATGGGTCGAATCAAGCTGAATCTCGGATTATGGACTATGTTGATGATGAACGAGGTTACGTTTCTTCAGAGGAACTTGCTAAGCGGAGTGATGAACTTCGACGGTCTATCGAAGAGTATCGCACGGTCATTTGGCCTATCATTGTCAGAAGTGAAAACTTTATGCTTTTTGACGGTTACTGTCGCTAACTGCGCTGAGAATGATGAATGTCCAGAGACTCTACGTGTACGTGGGAACCATGTGACTCTTTCAAGCCGTGCGCCAAGAAAGGCTAGCTGTTCTCTTCTTCCTCAAGATGTATAGGGCTGTAGCAAGTACCGCGATTCCCAAAGGTATTATCGCCAAGAGCCCCGGTTGCATCCAAGTAGGAAGTTCCTCTTCTTCTGCTCGTGTGGGAGCCTCTTCTTCTGGGGTCCATGGGTTCATGAGTGGATAGCTATCCTGGTTGTTGTCATTTATGACGTATGACACGTCCCACATGCCTGATTCATTCATCTCTTTAGCGTCTGGATATCTATTCTCGTAGTTACTCCAGTAGTTTCCGCCGGAGGGATAACCTTCATCCCAAGCATTTGTTGAGTTGTGACTATATGCTTGTTCGGTGTTGTTCACGAAGTTACAGTGGCAGATGATGTTTCCAGATGAGTTGGTGGGCATGATGCCGTAGTTGTTCAGTGTTATGTCGTTTCCGAGAACGGTGTTGATTGAAGATTTCCAGAGCAATATGCCATAGGTGTTGTCTGATATATTGTTTCCAGGAATGTTGTTTTTAGATGACAGAAAAAGCTCGATGCCACAGCCATTGTTTGTTATGTTGTTTCCAGAAATTCTGTTGCTCGAAGAGTGATAAAGGTAGATGCCAAAATAGGAGTAATAGAGGTTGGATATCCAAAGCTTCCCCTTTGCGGTTATGGTGTTTCTTGATATG
>CAZBDB010000115.1:3439-4639 GCA_964490655.1 uncultured Candidatus Bathyarchaeia archaeon
GAGAGAGCCAGATGCCACCCTTGTTGTATGTTATATTGTTTCCATGGATGCTGTTGTCTGAGGACATCTTAAGCCAGATGCCGAAGAAGAATTCCTTGATTTCTAGGTTCTTGATTGTGACGTTGCTTCTTCCTGTCAGGTCTATTCCTTTTGAATTCCAAACTTGTGTTCCTTGGAGAGCATGGCCAGCTCCGTCAACCACGATATTGTCCTTCTGAACAACGATGGAACCGTAATTATCGTCTGTGAAGGTGTATGTAATACTGTCAGCAGTGGTGATGTTTGCTCTTGATGGTGAAATGCTTCCATCATTCAAGATGTAGATGGTTCCGCACGCTTCAACTGGCATTATGGATTCCATAATCATCGCTGTTGACAAGAGTGCAGAGACCAGCAAAGCAGTCTTCTTCATACATCATTAAGTTGCTCAATCTTGTATATCAGATTTCTGAATCTTATCCGTTCTCTGTTGCGCATTAGCACGGGGGGATAACCATCATTGGCCGGATATGATAAATCGGATGCTGATAGTATTCTGTTCCAGAGGCTTCACCCAATGTCCGCAGAGATTGTCGAAGAACCAAAATACAAGGAACGAGTATTCATTTTCCGGGATAGGTTCCACGCAGGCAGGCTCCTAGCTGAGAAGCTCCGAAAACACGCTGGCGGAAGGAACGTTCTTTTATTGGCTGTGCCAAGTGGGGGCGTGCCGGTCGGATATGTGGTTGCGAAAGAACTCGATATCACGATGGACTTGATCGTGGTAAGGAAGGTTCAGATCCCTTGGAATACAGAAGGTGGATTCGGAGCCGTAACATGGGACGGCGAAATGCTCCTGAACGAGCGCCTCGTCAGAGATCTAGGCCTCACAGACAAGATGATTGAGCAGTCAATTGCAGAGACTGGCAAGATCATCCAGGAAAGGCTCAGGATGTTTAGGGGAGACAAGCCTATGCCAGCTTTAGTAGGTAAGGTCGTCATTCTGGTGGACGATGGCTTAGCCTCGGGGTTCACAATGTTGGCAGCGGTAAGCTCGGTAAGGAAGAAAGAGCCAGAGAAGATAGTTGTAGCTGTGCCGACGGCTTCCATGGGTGCGATCGAGCTTCTCCGACCCATAGTGGACGAGATAGTCTGCCTCAACATAAGAAGGGGACCGATATTCGCCGTTGCAGACGCATACAAGAGCTGGCATGACCTGAC
>CAZBDB010000116.1:0-1543 GCA_964490655.1 uncultured Candidatus Bathyarchaeia archaeon
TCTGAGCTAGAGGGGCACCCAGTTCCGAGAGTAAAGGGGATAAGAGTTGCCACGGGCTCACTAGGTCAAGGATTGTCAATCGGTCTAGGAATGGCGTATGCCAAGAATCTTCGTGACATAAGGAGAAGAGTTTACGTTCTCCTTGGCGATGGAGAAATGGCTGAGGGATCGGTCTGGGAAGCCATCAATCTCGCTGGGAGACTCAGGCTCCCAAATTTGACAGCGATATTGGACATGAACAGGTTGGGCCAAAGCGGGCCTACGATGTTACAGTGGGATTCAAATGCTTATGCGGAGAGAATAAAGGCTTTCAACTGGGACGTTTTCATCTGCAACGGACATAACATTGGTGAGCTTATCGAGGCTTTCGCTGGAGCAAAAACGTCGAACAAACCGTCTTTCATAATTGCTAAGACTGTTAAGGGCAAGGGAGTCGAATTCCTAGAGAATGTCGAAGGAAGGCATGGGAAGGCTCTAAACGAGGATGAGCATCAAGAGGCTCTGGAGCAGGTAAGGCCGAAAGTAAGGAAGGAAGATTTCCATCCGACGAACTTCATCAAAGCATCGACTCAAGCCAGAAGGAAGACCGCTGATTTCTCCATTAACACAGACTATGAACTAGGTGAGATGGTGGCAACAAGAGTAGCTTATGGTAAAGCCTTGGTTAAGCTAGGCGAGTTGAACAAGAATATAGTTGTCTTGGATGGTGATGTCCAAAACTCAACATACACGATATACTTCTTCGAAAAATTCTCACACAGAAGCTTACAATGCTACATATCTGAACAGAACATGCTTGGTGCAGCCGTCGGCCTCCAAACGCAAGGTTTCGATGTATTTCTATCTACTTTCGCCTGCTTCTTGACTAGAGCCTTCGATCAGATAAGGATGGCATCTTATTCCCGGGCTAATCTGAGGATCGCAGGCTCCCACGCAGGCATCTCGATTGGTGAAGACGGTCCCTCACAAATGGGATTGGAAGATTTGGCGATGTTTCGCTCTTTGATAAACAGCACAGTTCTGTATCCATGTGACGCTGTCAGCAGCGAGAAACTTACATGTCTAATGGCGAATTCTGATGGCGTCTCCTACATCAGGACTACTAGGCCGAAGACACCAGTAATATACGGCAACGATGAGGAATTCCATGTAGGTGGCTCAAAGATTCTCCGTAGCAGTGAATCAGATGAGGTAACAATTCTCGCTGTCGGTGTCACCGTCCATGAAGCCCTGAAAGCCCATGAAAAACTGAAGGATGAGGGGATAAATGCCCGGGTGATTGATTGTTACTCTGTGAAGCCTCTTGACGAACTGACTTTGAGAAAGGCCTCTAAAGAGACAGGGCATGTTGTAACCGTCGAAGATCATTACATTCAAGGGGGACTGGGAGAAGCTGTGGCCTCTTTGGGTATTCGGCCTAATATCTTAGCTGTGAGAATGATGCCTCATTCCGGCAAATCTGAGGAACTTCTGGCGGAACAAGGAATAGACGCTAGTGGCATAGTGAGGAAGGTCAAAGAGATACTGGGTTGAACCGTAACTG